>JAIQGK010000021.1 GCA_020072645.1 Terriglobia bacterium | reverse complement strand
ACTGCTCTCGACGGATAAAGGTAAGTCGTGCATTCTTATGAATGTCCATTCGGGCCTCCAGATTTGAGTTGACTGCTCATCACAATCAGCTTCTCTGGTTTTGCTCGAATGGACAACCTCTTGAAATGTCACAGTTAGCCCCCACTGGAATGTTTGCAATTAGGGTGTTGGTGGAAGTATCAATAACAGAAACCGTGTTGCCTGATTGAGGGCCGCTGTCGTCAACGTTGGCTACATAGGCCACGGTCTGGGCGTTGAGTAATGTCAAGGGAAGCGCTGCTGTAAGCACGGTGAAAATAAAAAGGCGGAGGAAGCCGGAAATGCATTTCCGATTTCCCAAGGTCTTGCTGGATTGAACGTTCATGGTCTTTCCTCTTTCTCTTTACACAACTCCATTGGTTTGCTGTTTGGCCCTTTCGCCCCATCACCCGCAAAACCAGAAACTGCGCGTGCTGGGAGTCCCAGCTTGGCCTTTGGCCAGAACCGGAAGCAGGCGATTGAACTAGACAGCGGCGTCTGCTCCCGGTGCCTGGTTTGGCTAGCAGCCGGAAGCTAGAAGCTGGTGGCCGAATTTCATTGAATACAAGGCTGCGACGCCGTTCCGAAGGTGTTCTGATTCCAGACATTGCTGTCGCAGTTGGGATTGCCATCCTCCAGATCGAAAATTCCATTGTGCTGCGCGGTGTTCTGGTGAAGGTTGTTGCCAGTCCCGCTGCCAGCCGTGATCCCCACTCCGAACTGGCCGTTGTTGTTGAAGGTGTTCCCTTGTACGTTATTGCCTGAAGCCACGAAGAGCAGGAAGCCGTGTGCGCCGTTGCTGCTCGCGTCATTGGCGTTGAAAACGTTGCTGGTGGCCCCGTTCATGGTGAATCCGTGCTGGTTGTTTAAAGTTGAGATATTGCCCCGGAAGAGGTTGCCGGTGGAGGGACAACTCGCGCCGCAGCCCGCGGAAAAGCCGCCATTGACGGCGAAGCCGAAGAAGTTCCCCGTGGTGGTCACATTCTTGACCAGGGAATTTGAGACCTGCTCAAAATCCACACCGCGATTGAAACCGGTAATGGTTCCTGGACCAAAAATCTGCACGTTCGAGTTTCCGGTGGCCAGCCCCACACCCGCGTTGACGCCCCTTCCGGCAAAACCGAAATGAGCAACGTCCTGCGTGATGGTGTGTCCAGCATGAGGGTCACGTTGTCAGAGCGGATGTCAATGCCATTGGTGTTGAAACAGTGCAGGTCATTGACGAGGCGGTAGGTTCCCGGCTGCGTGATGACCGTGGGGCATTTGACAATATTGGCGCCGAGGATTGTAGTGGCAATGGAAATCGGGAAAAAGCCAACCGTGACCGAATTCGCAATTGTGTTAGTCGCGGTAGGAATCACCAATACGGAACTGTTGACAGTCGTATTCAGTACGCTGTTGACGGCCAGCACCGTGCTGCCATCGGGCGTGATGGCGAGGGCGGTCAGCGTATCGCCGTTGGCGGGTATAGTGTCGACAACGGCATCGACGCTCGCGTCAATCACGAACACGGTACTGTTGGTGGGGCGTGTGAGGGTGAATTCTTCCACGTAAACATGCTGGCCATCCGGGGTCACTCCAATGCCGGTCACGAATGATGAGTTCGGCAGAGGGACGGCCGTGGTTACAGTGTTGCTAGTCGTAGCAATTACAAGCACACCGTTCTGGCCGCCCGCCAAACCCGAGCTGTCCGAGGCATAGAGCGTGCGCCCGTCCATACTGAAGGCCAGGTCGAAAAGGATATGTCCAGGAGCGATGCTGGTAATGGTGGCGAGAGTATTCGCGTTCACCACGATGACACCGCTTTCCGTAGCGAGGTATACAGTGTTGCCAGAGGCGGGGACCGCGATTGCCAGGAGAAATGTCGTCCCGAAAGATGCTGAGTTAACAACCGTGTTGGACGCGGTGTTGATGACGTATAAAGTGCTGTTTACGCCGCCCCCGCCGGCGAACACATATGCCAACGAGCCATCTGGGCTGAAGGCGACCACGGGCGCCGCGCCTTCGTTTCCAATAAAGCCAATTGCGCCGGGAAGGGAGATGGTGGCGCTGATGGAGTTGGTCGCGGTGTTCACCACCACAACGGAGTCGGGCTGGCTGCATACGTAAACCAGTTGTCCATCGGGCGAAGCCGTGGCACAAAATGGATGATCGAATCCAGGGATGGTAGCAACCACGGTGTTGGTGCTGACGTTGATGACGTCGAGAGTCCCATTATTGTTGGGCACATAGGCGAAGTTTTGCGCGTGAAGACAGGAAATGCTCAAAACGAGCAGGATGATTGGCAGGAATTTCTTGAACATCTTTTTGGTCCTTTCAAAACACACTCTTTTCTAAAGAACTACGGATCATTGATACGGGTTGAGCCATCCGGAGCCTTGATGGGCCATGGCTGTAGCTCACGAGTTGCTTCTGTTGCTATCGCGTGTAGACGAGGCAAATGTTTTCGGTTGAGCGCGACCCATGCAGGTGCGCTGTCTTCATTCGGCCAGAGAGTGATTGCCGCTCAGGTGTGGCAGGGAAAGCGGCAAGGCTGTTATTGAATCGTCAGGTCGGGAAAATGCTCACAGACTGGAGAGATGGTTGTCGGTTCAATTTTGAACATCGACCATCAAATTAGAAAATTCTTTTACAACTCGTCCCACATGCTGGATTCCCTTTGCGCGCTCGCTCTCTCCTCATCCAGCGTTTGCTACTTATGAAGTAGTAAAAAAGTGCATCGATGAAGCTAAATTTATCTAATTTTCCCAGAATGGCATCGCTGGACGATATTTACCGTTTTTTTACATACTGTCGCGATTGAACGAAGTAGTATCCATGTTTGTAAGCTGTCGTCCGCATGAAAGCCAGGCTCGATCCGCACGTCAGTAACGGAAAGGGAGTGTCGTTTCCTCCCCAGGTCCTCTTGCCCAACGTAGGGCTGGACGCGAAGATTCAAGCCTATTTGCAGAAGCAGGTCATCTTTTCCCAGGACGATCCCGCGGCCACACTTTTTTATATCCGCGAAGGCCGCGTCAGACTCACTCTGCTTTCCAGCGAAGGGAAAGCCGCAACCATTACGATCCTGGACAAAGGCGAGTTCCTGGGAGAAGAATGTCTTGTTCCCTGCCACTCGCTTAGGCTGGCCCGCGCCGTCGCCATCACCGATTGCTCCTTGCTCGAAATTGGAAAAGACCGGATGCTGGCAGCCCTGGACACTGACCACGCTTTGGCCAGCTCGTTCACGCGTTATCTACTTATTCGCAAAATCCATGCTGAGGAAAACCTTGCTGACCAGATCTTTCATTCCAGTGAGGAACGTCTGGTCCGGCTGCTTCTGCTGCTGGCCGGGCCGGAGAGACACAGCCTCCCGGAAATCAGCCAGGAAGTTCTAGCCCAGATGGTTGGCACAACCCGGCCGCGCATCAGCTACTTCATGACCAAATTCAGGAAACTGGGATTGATCGACTACAGCCGCGGCCTTCGCGTCCGTAAAGAACTGCAGAACGTTCTGCGCTGAAAAAATTGGACGCTACTGCCTTTTATTCTTCAGGCTGGGCCAGCTACTTTGTCTTCGTCGAGAAGTGCAAGATTTTCCCAACTGATTGATATTTCCTAAAACTTCAAGAAAGACCGGGATGCGAAATCCAGATTACGTTCATATTGCATTTGCAAGCCGCAGCACCCTGAAATACATTTTTGGACACACTTGCAAATCGAAAAGGAACCGTGAAGGTTCTAATTACCGGTGGAGCGGCTTACATTAGAAGCGTGGTAACGGATGCCATTTGCAGGCGCAATTACACAAGATTTCTCTGCCGGGCATCCTCCCAACCACACCCATCACGGTAATCACTTCATCGATTGGGAAGGCCTCCGCAAACGTGACTACCCAAACCCTCGATGAACGCGACCTCATCCGCATTTGTCGCGCCAAAAACCACTTGGTGGTTTTTGGTCCCAGAGAGTGCCTAGTGCGCCGCCGACATTACCAGAGCCAATGATACCGATATTCATCTCCATCTCCTTTGTTCAAGTGTCGTAATGGGGGCTGGCTCTTGCACACTTCAGTGGCTTGGGCCGCAATTTCCAAAACGGGTTCCCATCGGGTCTCGTGCATCTTTGGATTACAACTGCGATATAGCGAAGGCAGCCTTGCAAGAGCATGTGTATTGATCAGCTCTTATCCTGCGTTTTTGCAGCTTGCACGTTGCCACCCCTGCGTTTTTTGTTCTATTGCTTGAGAAAGCTCACTGTGTTCATCAATTGAGATTGTCTGGGTTATTCGCACCTCCAGTAAGATGCGTCCCATGAGCAATGCAGAGCTGCCGCACGCGAACCGCGGAGCTCGAACACGCAAAGTTGATGTTGCTGACGGTAGATCGTCTCACATAACCTCCGCGGCTGACCCGCCCTCGAATACTTTGACGGCAGTCGAATAGTTGAGTGCCCTAGCAACAACGAGCGGCCAGAGTTGCGCGGAAGTCCAGTCGGCATTTGTGCCGCAGGTTTGTGAGAACACCCGTTGCATCGGAGTATCGTGTGAGGCCAAAACCTTAGCTCATTTAGTTCGAGAGTTACGATTCTTTTTAACGAGCCATTTGCACATAAAACTCCAATCCAGACCACCTGCTGGTCTTGCAGGGCATCGGTGGTTATTAGTTCCCCGGAGGAGTGTTCCATGCGACGCAAGATGGTTCTTATCGCTACTGTCTTCTTTCTCCAGATTTCATTCCAGGCTCAGCAACCCGCCACGAACTCGGCGGCTCGGCTGAAAGGTTTGCCTGTTTCATTTGAAGAAAATCATGGGCAAGTGGATTCGCAGATCCGCTATCTCGCCCACGCCGGTCACGCGACAATTTATTTCTCGCCTGCGGAAACTGTTCTGGCCCTGATGTCGCACGACTCACAAAAGAAACCTGAGCTCTCGGTCCTGCGGCTGGAGTGGGTTGGAGCAAACTCTCGCCCTCAAATAATGGCCGAGCATCCATTGACGGGAAGAATCAATTACCTGATCGGGCACAACCCGAGCCAATGGCACACCGACATTCCCACATATGCGCGAGTGCGCTATCGCGACCTATTCCCGGGAGTGGATGCGGTGTTCTATGGCAAAGACGGCGAGATTGAGTACGATATGGTCCTGGCTCCGGGCGTCGATCCGGGAAAAATTCGTTTCACCCCACGAGGAGCCCGTTCGATGAGACTGGCACGCAATGGCGACCTGGTGCTGGCGTTGGAAAACGGCAAAGTACTCCAACGGAGGCCCAGGGTTTACCAGGAAAACAATGGAGTGCGTCGCTTGCTTGCTGCTCATTACCTCATTCACCACGACAAGACGGTGAGCTATGAAATCGCCGGTCTTGATCGCAAACTACCCCTGGTGATAGATCCCACGTTGTCATATTCCACTTACATTGGAAGTGACACAGCTGATACGGTTACTTCAGTTGCCGTGGACCAATTTGGCGACGCGTACGCCACGGGAAGCACGGTTTTCGGTTTCCCTACCAAAAGTCCTGCCCAGCAGAATCAACTCGGCATGGATGCTTTTGTGACCAAGTTTTCATCTAACGGCGGCAGCCTTATTTATTCCACTATTCTCGGCGGCAGCGCAGCTGACTCCGGTACCGCCATCGCGATTGATCGTTTCGGTAACGCTTATGTGGCCGGAGAAACGGAGTCCACTGATTTCCCCACAACTCCTGGGGCGTTCCAATCGCTTGGCGCAGATGCAGACAATGGCTTCGTCACCAAGCTAAGCCCCAGTGGCTCATCACTCGTCTATTCGCTCTTGCTCGGCGGCGGGGACGCTGACTCAATCAGGGGGCTGGCGTTGGATACGCAGCACCGCGTTTACGTGACCGGGTTTACCTGTTCCACGAACTTCCCCGTCAAGAATGCATTCCAGCCGGTCACCAATAGCCAGAATTGTGCCAATGGTGGCGGAGACGCCTTCGTCACACGCGTGAACGCCACCGGAACAGACCTCGATTATTCGACCTATCTGGATGGTACGTTTTCAAGTATCGGCAACGGAATCGCCGTTGATTCCACTTTCGAAGCTTACGTTACCGGGGCCACTGCCTCCCCTGACTTCCCCACCACACCCGGCGCGTTTCAAAGAACGTTGAAGGCGAAGATAATTACCGGATTTCCCCACGATACGCACCAAGACAACGCCTTTGTTACCAAATTCTCTGCTGATGGCAGATCCCTGGTCTATTCTAGTTTCCTGGGCGGCACGGCGAATGATGTAGGAACAGCCATCGCCCTGGATCCTGACGGCCGGGCCTGTGTTGCCGGTAACGCTTCATCGTCGGATTTCCCTATCACTTCAGCCGCATTCCAGAAAACAATCCACGGCTCGAACGACGCATTTGTAACCAAGTTTCAACTCAGCGGCGGCGGCCTGTTCTATTCCACATTTCTCGGCGGCAGTGGCAGTGACGGTGCAAATTCTATTGCCCTAGACAGCTTTGGCCGTGCCTATGTCGCTGGCGGTACTTCTTCCACAAATTTTCCTGTCCTCAATGCTATCCAGTCGCATCTTGTTGGGGGTCAGGACGCATTTGTGACTAAGCTTTCCGCCACCGGCAACGCCCTCTTCTTCTCTACCTATCTCGGAGGCGCGGCAGCGGACGTGGCTAATTCCATACGACTTGATAGCTCCGCAAACGCTTTCATTGGCGGCGCAACGGATTCGACAAACTTCCCCACCACACCCGGCGCATTCTCCCGGACCAAAAAACAGGCGACTGACGGATGGGTGGCGAAGATAACACCTTGAGAACAGGAAGTCGACGACTCAGCGCAATAGGGGGCGTTTTTCAGGGCGCTCCCTTGAAAATACAAACATCAGTTGTCAATCAGCAATTCAGCACCGAATTCGCCTGATCGTTTAAGCAGGTCAGGCGAAAGAGTAGGGCCTCCATCAAAAGTAGATTGAAAGTGCCCGCACCACCACATGACACGACCGAAGTCCTTGTGGGCAATTATGGATTCCTTGTATGGCGCAACCCTGGCAAGACGAATTCCATGTTCACACGTGATAGTTCAAAGTGCGAAAGCCCCGGAATTTGTTTTGCTGAGCTCATCCCTCCTTCAGGAACGGCTGGCCGCCAGTTCCAGTCTGGGTTTTTTGGGTTCCTCTTTCGCCTGCGCTCGACCATACCGGAAGAGATTACAGTTCCATGGACCAAGTTCTACATAAAGCCCGGAGGACTGCATCTCATCTCCTTCACGGTCATAGTTCACGCCGGCCAAGGCATCACTCAAGCGCCACGTCTTGCCTTGAACATCGTCCCAGGGTATTCGCACACGGGCCTGCACGGTACTGTCACTAAAATTGATTACGACCAGATACCGATCTTCACCCTTGAGCCAGCACCAGGCCAGTAGATTTTGGAAGCTTGGATTATCAGGCCAGCCGGTGCACTCACAGAGCTTCCATTGACCATCGCGAAATACCGGGTTGTCGATGGCTTTCGAAAGCGTTTTGTAGAAGGACTGCAGTCCCGTATCCGCGGGTTCATGCGGGCGGCGGCCCAGAAAAACCGGCGGCCTTACTTTTCGTCCTTCGAACTGCCCTTCATGGAACAGTCTCGCTCCAGGAAGAGTGGCCATGGTTACGGCAGCGACCCGTTCCTTGGCCGGTGAGAATGTTGCTGCGGCTCGCGGCTCGTCGTGGTTTTCAATGAACAGGAGCAGCTTCTGCTGGTAAGCAGGATCGGCACGCAGATGAGAGCGAATGCTTTCCGCGTTGCCGTGTTCCAGCCGGTCATAGAGTTTTTTGTCATAGCAGAAATCGAAGCCCTTTTGTTGCAGCTCCCACTCCAGGTCCCAATAAGCTTCGGCGATGAAAAGAAAGTCGGGATGCGCTTTCTTAATAGCGGGAATCACATCAACCCAATACTCGGTTGCGGGCGGCTGGCCCGCGCGGACGCCCCACGTACGCTCGAACACCGAATTCAGCAGAAGCATTGACATGTCGCAACGGACGCCATCGCACTGTGAGGCGATGCTTCCGATGGTTTCAATCACGGCCTTCCGCAGTCCCAGTTGAAAAGCATTGAGCTGCAGCACGTCTGGCCACGCGGGAAAGAAGGGGTCGCGTCCGCAGGCAAAGACATTTCCTCCCACATCAAGAAAGGATGCCGGATCTCTCTTCACATCGTCAGCATTCCCGCACACAAAGTACTCGGGATGCTCGGTGACCCACGGATGGTCCGGAGCGACATGGTTCGGCACAAAATCCAGAATGAGGTTCATGCCCCGCTTGGCGAGTTCCTTGCGGGCGATAGCGAGACCCGCGGGGCCGCCAAAATGTTCGTCAACCACATAGCGCCGGACGCAATAAGGCGATCCCACATTATCCTGCGAACGAAAGTCCGGAAGCGCCTTACGGAAATCAGTCAGCAGGTTTGCGTTCTGCTTGGCTACTGCGATGCCGGCAGGACTACGCTCCCAAACGCCCATGAGCCACACCGCGTCAAAACCGTAATCGGCAATGGCGTCCCACTCCACCGCGGGCACCGAGCTCAAGTCGATTGATAGTCCAGCTCTCATTTTGAGATCAGAAAGCCAGACCCAGGTATCGATTTCATAGATCGTTGGATACTTATGCCACTTGTTCATCTCTCTTGCCTCCCAGCGCCGTGGGCGCCTTAAATTTAGCATCGTGCGCATTGCAATTCATGCGGCATCCACCAAGTCGTAAAAGCTTAATCACTTCGGCAACCAGCCGCCGATCCATCCATATTGCCAGGCCATCTGCACGGCCTGATAGTTTCCGCCGAATCTAATGCTCGCGCCCCGGTCGTAACTGAACTTAAGCGTCTGGTGCTGGGTAATTGGGATCGCAGTCGTCGCTCCGACGCGGGAGTTTCTTTGCAGCGTGTCAGGGTTCTGCACGCCGTTGAGACTGCTTCTGCCACCGTACCAGTAGTTACCGTCCAGCGATAGCCAGAGCCGCGGTTTGAAGTCATAACTCAGATGTCCTTCCGCTACCTCGATGGATTCCTGCGTTTTCGACTGCGTGCCGGACACAAAGCTGTTGTGGGAGAAGAACTCCGGGTTGTGGGTAAAAAACCAGACACCGCCATAGACATCAACCAGCCACTTGCCGTGGCGTTCCGAATAGCCAAGCTCCGGGCGGAACGCCCACCGGTTATTGCCGATGTTGATGAGCAGATGCGGGTCATACTTTCCCGTGGGTGTCTGCACGATAAAGCTTGCGCCCAGCAGCCGCTTCTGCTTCCATTTCATGAACTGCGGCAGTGTCATGGCCGGGCCGCCCATCAGATTCACGGAAAAGCGAACCACGCCATCGCCCAGGCCTGAGCGGTAGGTCTTTTGTCTCTGGTCAACGACCAGTGCCTGGAGGCTGCCCACTACATACGGCAATCCGACGGTGACGTTAGCCGAGCGCCCAAAGAAGCTCAGCGAGCGATAGTAGGAAGAAACGTTAATCGAGATGGTACCGCTGGCATCAGTGAGGGGAGAGCTATCGTCAAAGAGAATGCCGCCGTGGTACAGACTTGTAGTCACAGTGAAAGCGTTGGATTCCAGGGGCGTAACCATGTAAGCCCGCGGAGCGAATGTTTGAGCACAAAGAAGATGCGCGGTGAAGATTGCCAACGCCGCCGACAACGCGAGCTTGTTTAGGAAGCACATTCTCCTTGTGCACCGCCAACTTTCCGGGCCGGGCCATGGACGAGTTACAGACCGGCAATTGCTTTGTTCTGCAGAACACGCACGACCACACGGCGACTCGCAGCCTGACCTGCTGCGGTTTTATCGTTGCCCGCTTGATGACTTTCGCCCATAGCGCCCGGTGCCAGCATTCTGGTCAGGGGAACGTGGCCCTGCTGAAGCAGGATGTTCGTTACATTCTCCGCGCGGTCTTCACTCAGGCGCTGGTTCACGGCAACGCTACCCTGGGAAGAGGCATGGCCGGTGACTTCGATCATATAGCCTTCAACGTTCCTGGCTTTGTCCGCCAGCGCCAGCAATTGGGGCACATACTTGGGATCGACTTTTATCTTGCCGTTGCCAAAGTAAACCGTTACCTCGTCAAAGATGTAGTAGTCATCAAGCTGGCCAAAGCGCGCCACGGCTTCTTCGATTGCCTTCTTGTTAGCGGCGATCTTGGCCTTTTGCTCAGCTAACTGGCTCTGCTGGGCCTGCAAAGCTTCATTATGCGCTTTGAGCTCCTCCTGCTGCTTCTTCAGCGCCTCCTGAGATTCATGCAGGCCGGCCTGAATGGATTGGGCCCGTTTCAGGTCACTGCTCTTGAACTTGATTGAGGTTGCTACCAGTTGATGTTGCTCGTTGTAGTTCCCCTGTACCTTCACGGCAAGACCCGGAATGAGATCGGTCATCGGCATTTCTTTGCTGCGGACCTTAAGCGCACCCTCGGGCCGGCTCACCGCTGTGTCATCGTTCAACAGCACAGTCACGTTTGTGCTATCAGAGGTCTGCACGAGCATGGCGTTGCCGTTCCGTAATTTGATCAGGCCTTCCACCTTTACCGTGTCGGCAAAGGCCGATGTGCCGAGTGCAAACGCGATCGCAAGGACGGAACCATATGCAACTCTGAGCCTGTTGTAGTGAGTCATAGCTCTTTCTCCTATGTTCAATCGTCAAATCTGGTGATCGGACGAATTCGTGGTGACCACTAACTATCCGCCCGGTTGCCATCGGGGACGACTGTCAGAATTGCCAGTGATGTCCATAAACACAGGCTGAAGCCTGCGATCGTTACAAGGTGTGGCGCGCTTTTCATTTCACTCAACCCTATTGCGACTGTAGCGCTTGAGCCAGACTCGAGAGATTGTGAGCAGCTACGCGAATAGCACCCGCATGCGGGCTATCAATGTCAGCGATCAGGCAAAAAGCGATGGACACGGCAAAGGGCAGGATCAGAAATATCCGCGATTCGCGCCGCCGCGCGCCGTATCCGATCAGCAGGTTGCAGCAGAAGGCGATTGTCACCATCAATCCCCACGCGGGGAAAGGAATGCGATTCCACCATGCGGCCTGCGTGTATCCCTGCGAGTTCAACACGTCATTCATACCGGAAACGGCAAGAGCAACCAGCGGCGTAGGCTGCGCGGTTCGCGACTGCACGGCCGACCACAGCTCTTTCTGAAGTTGGGCTGTATCTGAATTGATCTTCTCCAGCTTTTGCGGATTGCGAGTGGTGTAGAACAAGATGCGCTGATCGAGATACTTCTTCAGCAGTTCGCGCACTCTCGATGCATCCTCGGCAGGCAGCAGGTCGGCCCGCGCATACTCAGTACCAATGGCGTTGGCTTCTTGCTCCTCGTAATTCTTGCGCAGATCGTAGCGGCTAACGGCCATGGAGAAACTAAAACCGATCAGGAGTCCCAGCAGGGTCAGCGTCGCGCCCAGCACAACGCCGTAATCATCCCGCTCTTCGTCCTGAACGGGGCGAACTCTCTTGCGAAGGAGGTCGCCGGTCCAGGCCGCAATGAGCAGAACGACAAACGATACAGCCAACACAAGAAGAGGAAAGTCCAGCAGCTTCATCGTTCAGCAGGCTCCTTCTGGGCCCCGACCGAAAATACAGCCGTTAAGCCACCACCTTCTCTTTCTTCCCGAGCGAAATAGCCGAGCCTTTAAGCCACCTTCTCCTCTTTCTTCCCTGCTCCTGCCGCCGCGGCCTTGGCGAACGCGGCTTCCCGGCCTTCCGCCAATGCCTTCTTGGCGTCCAACATGCCGAAAAGCTCGATAAGTTTGGCCACCAGACCTGTCCAGCCGGTTTGATGGCTCGCGCCCAATCCAGCGCCGTTATCGCCATGGAAGTATTCGTAGAAGAGGACGAGGTCGCGCCAGTTGGGATCGCTCTGGAACTTCTCCGTGCCGCCATAGACTGGCCGACGACCTTTTTCGTCGCGGGTGAAAATCCTGGTAAGACGATCAGCGATTTCTTTGCTCACTTCAAAGAGATTCATCATCTTGCCGGAACCTGTTGGGCATTCAATCTTGAAGTTGTCGCCATAGTACAGATAAAAGTTCAGCAGCGCACGGATGATCATCACGTTCACCGGCATCCAGATTGGGCCGCGCCAGTTGGAGTTGCCGCCAAACATGCCGGTGTTGGACTCAGCCGGAAGATATTCCACGCGGTACTCCTGTCCGGCTACGTGCAAGATAAACGGGTGCTGCTCGTGAAACTTGGAGAGCGAGCGGATGCCGTAAGAACTAAGGAACTCATTCTCGTCGAGCATTTTGGTGAGTATCCGGCGCAGCCGGTCGGGGTTGACCAAGGCTATGATCCCGCGATCGGCGACTCCAAAATGTCCTGGGCCCGTTGGGTGGATGGTCGCCTTGAGCTCGGGAATGCGGCGCAGGCGTTCATGAAGAGTGGCCATCGTCTCCGGAACACTTTCCCGCATCCACTTTTCAAGGACTGTGGTGGCGCACAGCGGAAGCAGGCCGACCATGGAGCGCACCTTCAGCCGCTGGGAGCTGCCGTCGGGGAGCCGCAGCAGATCGTAATAGAAGCCGTCCTCCTCGTCCCACATGCCATCCTGACCGGGCCGGTTCATGGCCGCGCCAATGTAGTAGAAGTGCTCGGCGAACTTCATGATCATGGGTTCGTAGGTGGGGTCTTGGGAGGTGATGTCAAACGCAAGTTCCAGCATGTTCTGGCTGAACAGGCCCATCCAGGCCGTGCCATCCGCCTGCTCCAGGCTTCCGCCGGTGGGAAGCGGGGCGCTGCGATCAAAAACGCCGATGTTATCCAGACCGAGGAATCCGCCTTCAAACACGTTTTTGCCAAAGCGGTCTTTGCGGTTCACCCACCAGGTAAAGTTCAGCAGCAGCTTGTTAAACGTCTCTTTAATGAAATTAATGTCTGACCTGCCGCGGGCCGCTTCGGCACGATTCAGAAAGAGCGTGGCAAAAGCGTGGACAGGAGGATTCACGTCACTGAAGTTCCACTCGTAAGCGGGCATCTGTCCGTTGGGGTGCAGGTATGCGGCGCGCAGCATCAATTGCATCTGGTCTTTGGCAAAGTCAGGGTCAACGATGGAGAGCGGGAGCGTGTGGAAGGCCAGGTCCCAGGCAGCGTACCAGGGATACTCCCACTTGTCCGGCATGGAGATGATGTCCCGGTTCAGCATGTGGAACCACTCTGAGTTCCGGGAGGCTCGAGATCCGGTATGGAGAGGGTTGGAGTGGTGCTCGTCCAGCCAGTTATCACCGTCAAAAAAGAAGAATTGCTTGCTCCATAGCATGCCGGCCAGCGCCTGGCGCATCACCCTGGCCTGGTCTTCACCGACCGACGGCGGCGTCACGGATTTGTAGAACTCATCGCATTCACGCAACCGCGCCGCGAAGATTTCATCAAATGGCTTTCCAAAAGGTTTGCTCTTAGGTTCAGAGGAATTTTTTGAAAGCCGCAGGCGAACCGTTTTGGTCTGCCCCGCGCCGACGTTGATCGTGTAGTGCGCCGCGACCTTGGTGCCCTTTTTCTCAGGATTCACCGCGTCCAGCTTGCCCTGCACCACGCAGTCATTGATGCCGTCTTTGACGTGCGGACTCTCATTCTTCTGGCCTTGCCCGGGAAAAAGTTTTTCGTGGTTGGTTTCATTCTCGGTAAAGAGCAGTGGCACGTCACCTTCGCACCAGAGTGTGAAGTTGCCAAGCTGCGTGTGCGTGATCTCAACCGCGCTTGTGCCCGCCGCGGATTCAATCTGTTTTAGAAACGGCTTGACTTCAACCCGGTTGGATGAGGCAATCCACTTGGACCAGTCATTGCGGAACCACAACGTTGGCAACACATGCAGCTCTGCGACTTCCGGCCCGCGGTTGGCTGCGCTGATCCGCACCAGGATGTCTTCGGGACCGTCTTTCGCGTACTCAACAAACACGTCGAAGTATCGGTCTTCATTGAAGACGCCGGTATCGAGCAATTCGTATTCAAAGTCATTACGGGTGCGGCGACGGTTCGTTTCCAGCAAGTCGCAATAGGGATAGGCCGCCTGCGGATACTTATAGAGATACTTCATGTAGGAATGCGTCGGCGTGCTGTCGAGGTAGAAATAGTATTCCTTTACGTCTTCGCCATGGTTGCCTTCACTGTTGGTCAGGCCAAAGAGCCGCTCCTTGAGAATCGGGTCCTCACCGTTCCACAGGGCCAAGGCGAAGCAAAGGTGCTGCTGGTCGTCGGAAATGCCGGCAATGCCATCCTCGCCCCAGCGGTATGCGCGCGAACGCGCCTGATCATGGGTGAAGAAATTCCATGCGTCGCCGCCTGGGCTGTAATCCTCGCGCACGGTGCCCCACTGGCGCTCACTCAGATATGGGCCCCATTTTTTCCAGGGGAGATTGGCTGTGCGGGCTTCTTCCAGCCTGACGGTTTCTGCATTGGTTTTCATCTCTTTCCTCCATAATCGAGGCATTGTCGAAAGGGGCCGCGAGTTAAGCTCATCCTATTTCCCAATGTGACAGCGGACGACTGTCAAAACTGACAGTTGGATTGCAAAAATGCACGGTTTATGGGCATGCGCCTTGATCTTTTGGCACTTTGCACAACTTACTGATTGGAGTCACAGAGCGCAGTGATTTGGGTCACACGTAAGCCCTGTTGCCCGGGCAAGGGAGCCGGCGATCCGTGGGCCCTGGGAGAAATCCACAGCCTATAACAGCCCACTGTGTCCTCATATCGCCCCGCTGGAAACTAGTACTTTTGACAGTTTTGTAGAGCTGCCACCCCGGTCAGAATGCGCCTTAGCGGATTGGAACAACAAATCATGCTGAACGCTGTCCCTACATGAGGGCGCCGAGGTCTCGATTCAGCGTGAAAGTGGAGGAGCGAAATGTCTGCGAGTCTATATGCAAACTCAAAGTATCGTCTTTATACAGGTATTAGTTTCTGTTTCGCTGCCTTGCTGACGCTTGGGGGTTGTGCAAGCAAGACTGAGGCAGCACCTCCGCCTCCTCCAGAAGTGCAGGTGGTCGACGTTCAACAGAAAGATGTGCCGATTTACGGCGAGTGGGTCGCGATCCTGGATGGATACGTGAATGCCGACATACGTCCCCAGGTAAGCGGATACCTGATGAAACAGAATTACCGCGAGGGCAGCGTGGTACATAAAGGAGACGTATTGTTCGAAATCGATCCTCGTCCCTTTGACGCTGCACTGCAACAAACAAAAGGCCAGCAGGCGCAGGCTGAAGCCCAACTGGGCAAGACGGCGCTTGACGTCCAGCGTGACACACCGCTGGCAAAACAAAGTGCGATTCCCCAGGCGCAACTGGACAACGACATTCAGGCCAATGCCGCCGCCATCGCCATTGTTGACGCGGCCAAAGCACAAGTGGAGCAAGCGCGCCTAAATCTTGAGTTCACGAAGGTGCGATCGCTGGTGGACGGTGTTGCCGGCCTGGCCAAGGGACAGATAGGTGATCTCGTTGGGCCCACGTCGATCCTGACGACTGTGTCGCAAATTCAGCCAATCAAGGTTTACTTCTCCGTAAGCGAACAAGAGTATCTTCCCTTTGCTTCCAAGATCAGTGAAGTTGCCAGCGGTAAGCGTGCTCTCGGCGTGAATAAGGCGTTGGAGCTCATCTTGGCGGACGGAAGCGTTTACCCGAGTAAAGGCCAGATCCTTATCGCCGACCGTCAGGTCGATCTAAAGACAGGAACGATTCGCTTTGCCGGCGCGTTCGACAACCCCGGCGGGATACTCCGTCCAGGACAGTTCGCTCGCGTGAGGTTCCCTACCGCGCTGGCAAAAAATGCAATGCTGGTGCCACAACGTTCGGTGATTGAAACACAGGGCACCTATCAGGTTGCAGTGGTGACTCCAGAAAGCAAAGCCAGCATTCGACCGGTAACCGTTGGAGAGCGAGTGGGGGACATGTGGATCATCAAGAATGGCGTGCAGCCCTCCGAGCAGGTCATCGTGGAAGGATTCCAGAAAGTTAGAGAGGGATCGCCTGTCATACCCAAACCTTATCAAGCGTCCAAAGAAGGCAAATAGCCATGGCAAACTTTTTTATTCGGCGTCCTATCGTGGCAATGGTCATCTCCATTCTCATGGTAATTATCGGCGTTGTATCCATGCTTCGGCTTCCTACCGCGCAATTCCCCAACATAGCGCCTCCTGAAATTCAGGTGAAGGCCACTTATCCGGGTGCGGACGCGCAGACCATCGAGCAATCGGTTGCTACCCCGATCGAACAGCAGATGAGCGGCGTGGACAACATGAACTACATGTACTCCACCAACGCTAACAACGGCGCGATGACGCTAACCGTGAACTTCGACATTAAGACGGACCCAAGCACGGACCAGATCCTGGCACAGATGCGCACCAATCAGGCGAACTCCCAGCTGCCGACGGACGTAATCAATGCTGGAGTCACCGTGCAGAAGTCCACGGCAGCGCCACTGATGCTGGTGAACCTGGTCTCTCCCAAAGGGAGCTATGACAACATCTTTCTTGCGAACTACGCCTATATCAATCTCAATGACCAGTTGACGCGCGTTCCGGGCATTGCGAGCGTAACGGTGTTTGGCGCAGGGCAATATGCTATGCGCTGCTGGGTGAAACCTGACCGGCTGGCGAAGCTGGGTGTGACCGTCCCTGAGTTGGTCAAGGCAATCCAGACACAAAACACGGTAAATCCCGCTGGCCAGATTGGCGGCGAGCCAGTCCCCAAAGGACAGGACTTTACATACGCCGTGCGGGCCCAGGGTCGCCTGCCCTCTCCAGAAGAGTTCGGCAGCATCGTGATACGGGCCAACCCTGACGGTTCTGTGCTCTATATGAAGGATGTGGCCCGCATTGAGTTGGGAGCCCAAACCTATAACATTATGGGGCGATACAACGGCAAGCCGGCGGCGGTGCTGGCCATCTATCAATTGCCGGGATCGAATGCAGTGCAAGCCGCGGCCGGCGTTCGCAAACTGATGGCCGAAGCAAAAAGCCGCTTCCCGCAGGACCTGGACTATGCCATCGCACTGGATACAACGCTAGCGGTTACAGAAGGCTTGCGTGAAATTCAGAAGACGCTTTTTGAAGCCATCATCCTCGTCATCATCGTCGTTTACATTTTCCTGCAAGGATGGCGCGCAACGCTGATTCCACTGTTGGCCGTGCCTGTGTCTCTGGTTGGAACATTTGTTATTTTTCCGGCGCTCGGTTTTTCCATCAACACCTTATCTCTCTTCGGGCTGGTACTGGCAATTGGATTGGTGGTGGACGATGCGATTGTGGTTGTGGAAGCCGTGGAGCACCACATTGAACATGGGCTCTCGCCGAAGGATGCAGCTCACAAAGCCATGGAAGAGGTTTCCGGGCCGGTCATCGCAATTGCGCTGATTCTTGCCGCTGTGTTCATTCCTACAGCGTTCATTCCCGGCATCACCGGTCGCTTGTACCAGCAGTTCGCCATCACAATCGCCATCTCAGTGTTGATTTCAGCTTTCAACGCGTTGTCTCTTAGTCCGGCGCTTTCAGCACTTCTGCTCAAGCACAAGAAAGAGGCCCGTGGACCTCTGGGAATGTTTTTCCGCTGGTTTAATCGTGTATTTGGCCGCACCACGGACGGCTACGTAAGCATCTGCGGCGGCCTTATCCGCAAAGCCGGATTGAGCATGCTCTCGCTCGTTGGCGTAACCGCGCTGGCGCTGTGGTTCGGCTCCAAGCTGCCGTCAAGCTTCCTGCCTGACGAAGACCAGGGGTTCGTCTATGCCGGACTGCAATTGCCGAATGCCGCATCGCTGCAGCGCAATGATGAGGCATCGCGCAAAATAGAAGAGATCGTTACCAAGACCCCTGGCGTGGAAGGCGTGACTTCAGTTATTGGATACAGCATGCTCAGCGGCGTGCAGGATACCTATAGCTCCTTCTATTTCATCACGCTGAAAGAGTGGGCGGAACGCAAAGCTCCTGAAGAACAGTACGAGGCCATTAAAGCGCATCTGAACAAGGCACTCAGCGGTGTTACGGAAGGTATCGCGTTCTCATTCCCTCCTCCGGCAATTCCCGGTGTAGGAACCTCAGGAGGCGTGAGTTTTCTTTTAGAAGACCGCGCGGGCAAAGACCCGGAGTTCCTGAACAAGAATCTGGCCCAGTTCATAGCGGCCGCGCGGAAGCGTCCTGAATTGGCCAGCGTTTCCACGACTGCGCTGCCCATAATTCCGCAGGTATATGTGGACGTCGACCGTCCCAAGGTGGTGGCCCAGGGTGTCCAGCTGTCTGACGTTTACAAGACGCTGCAAATGTTCATGGGCGGAGTGCTGGTAAATTACTTCAATCAGTTTGGCCGGCAATGGCAGGTGTACGTGCAGGCGGAGGGTGATTATCGAACGCGAGCGGAGAACCTGGGGCAGTTCTACATAACCAATGATGCTGGACAGCCTGTCCCCATGAGCGCGGTAACCAGAGTGAAGCCGAGCACCGGACCTGAATTCACCATGCGCTATAACCTCTACCGATGCGTGCAACTCAATGGCAGCGCCGCCCCCGGATATAGCTCAGGCCAGGCGATGAAAGCCATGGAAGAAGTCTTCAAGCAGACCATGCCGGCGGAGATGGGCTACGACTATCTTGGCATGTCGTTCCAGGAGAAAAAAGCGACTGAAGGCGTGTCGTCCGCCGTCATCTTCGCGATGTCGTTGTTGTTTGTGTTTTTGATCCTTGCTGCGCAATACGAGAGCTGGTCATTGCCGTTCAGTGTGCTCCTAGGTACGCCGGTCGCGGTGTTCGGGGCACTCTGGTTCCTCTGGATGCGCGGACTTGAAAACAACGTATACGCGCAAATCGGATTGGTCATGCTAATCGGACTTGCCGCCAAGAACGCGATTCTGATCGTTGAGTTCGCCAAAATGGAATTCGACAAGGGCAAATCAATCGAAGAGTCAGCCTTGTCCGCAGCCCGATTGCGTTTACGCCCTATATTAATGACCGCGTTTGCCTTCATTCTTGGCTGCGTGCCCTTGTGGACAGCCACTGGCGCAGGCGCCATATCACGTCGAGTGCTGGGAAGCGCCGTAATTGGTGGCATGCTGGCGGCTTCCCTGCTCGCCATCTTCCTGATCCCTGTAAGCTTCGACGTGGTTGAACGGCTGGCGCATCGCGGCAAAAAAGATGTTGAGCCGCCCGCGCCAAGACCTGTAGCGAAGCCGACGGCGGCAGCATAAGGACGTTTATGAAGCGCATTTATTGTTTGGTTACGATCGCAGTTATATTCCTGGCAGGTTGCAAACTAGGCCCTAACTACAAGCGGCCTAAAATCGATGCTCCTACGGTATACCGCGCTGCTGACCAAGCGGCAACGCAGAACGCCGCGTCACTAGGCGATGAAAAGTGGTGGACGGTTTACCAGGACCCGGAGTTGCAACAGTTGATCCGCACGGCGTTGGCGGAAAATTACGACGTGAAGATTGCCGCGGCTCGTGTGTTGCAGGCGCAGGCAGTGCTCGGCATTACGCGCGCCGACCAGTTCCCCACCGTGGATGCAGGCGCTTCCGGCTTGAATCAACGCATTCCCAATACTGCGGCGGGACCGGAGACAAATACCGGCGCTATGGCGGTGAACCTCTCGTTATTCTGGGAGATAGACTTCTGGGGCAAGTTCCGGCGTGCCACGGAAGCGGCTCGCGCAAACCTGCTCGCCACCGAATGGGGACAGCGCGCCGTGATGACAAGTCTGGTCAGCAACGTAGCTACCGCTTATTTTCAACTTCGCGAACTCGACTTGGAGTTGGAGATTTCAAAACAGACGCTCTCCACGCGCGAAGAATCGCTGCGACTAGTGAAAGTCCGCGCCCAGGGCGGCGTCACGTCGATGATCGACGTTCGCCAGTCTGAGCAGTTGGTTTATGGCGCTGCCGCTAACATTCCCGATCTTGAGCGGCGGATCGAGCAGCAGGAAAATTTCATCAGCGTCTTGATCGGCAAAAATCCCGGCCCTATCGTTCGAGGCAAGCCTCTCATTGAAAACGCAATTCCGGCGACTGTTCCTGCGGGTTTGCCTTCAGCGCTGCTGGAGCGGAGACCTGACATTCAATCAGCCGAGCAACTTCTGGTCGCAGCGAATGCGCGCATTGGCGTGGCCAAAGCGGCTTATTTTCCGCAAATTGCTCTCACCGGCGTGGGCGGATTCCAGAGCTCGGCCCTGACTAGCCTTTTCTCCGGGCCCGCAGGATTTTGGAGCGCCGGCGCGCAGCTTGCACAACCCATCTTTACCGGTGGCAAGATTCGTTCCGGCGTAAGGCTCTCCAAGGCACAACAGCACGAAGCAGAGCTGTTCTATAAACAGACCATCCAGCAGGCTTTTCGCGATATCTCTGACTCGCTGATTGCCTACATAAAGAACCAGGAATTTCGGCAGCAACAGGAGCTGCTGACGAAGGCTGCCGAGGACGCCACCCGGCTCTCCGATGTGCGCTATCGCGGTGGCGCGGCAAGTTATCTTGAGGTGCTGGATAGTGACACGCGTTACTTCTCTGCCCGGCTGAGCCTGGCGCAAGCAGACCTTAACGAGCGGCTTGCGCTGGTGCAGGTTTATAACGCGCTGGGAGGAGGATGGGAGCAGTAGTCACCTTCGGCCCTTGATCTGCGCCCGTTTGCAAATATGCGCAACGGACCATCCAAACGCGCGAGTTACATCAGATCCCAGCGATCGGCGAACCGACACAGAGTCGCCATCTGCCAGCTTATCGCTGGAATTCTGTTCCTCTGCTTTGCGGTTTTTCCGTTGCACGCCCAGATACCGGCGCTCCTGAAGCCGCCGATCGCACCTACGCCCGCCGCGCAGGCAGCAGCCACTCCAACTCCATCTCCAACACCCGTTCAGGCGATCCCTCTGCCGGAGATTGCGAACCAGGCAGAAGAAATGGATGGGCGGCTTCGCGAGGTTTCAAAAAAGCTTGTACCTGTTCTGGAAGTGCGGGTTTCCGATCCTGAAGGGAAAGCACACGCTGAAGAGGTCCGCCAGCGGGCGCGCCAGACGGAAGATCTCCTGGACGGCATGCCCAACATGATGCAGCTCCAGGATGAAGACCACTACTGGCGCGCTCTCTCAGACCAATATGGCAGTCAGCGCAAAGTGTTGACCGCGCGCGCCGCCGATATCGAGGAACAGGTGCGATTGCTTGATGCCAAGCTGGCGCAGTGGCAAGCCACATCTGAGCAGGTCCATCAGAAGCCCGGGCTTGAAGTGGTAGCGGAACGGGTGAAGCGGGAGGTGGCTGCGATACAAAAGGTACGCTCAGACGCCCAGGAGCAACTGAACCTCATCCTGACTTTGCAGAACCGTATTTCTGAACAGGACCGTGAAGTCTCCAGCATGCTGGTGAAACTAAGCGAGGCGCACGAACGGTTGCGCGAGCGGTTATTCGAAAGGGACAGCTTTCCTTTGTGGGCAGCCCGGGAACTGCGGCTTTCAGACCAGTCGTTCAGTACGATGCTCTACCTCTCCGCCGGGCGCGGGTTCACGGGAGCACCGAATTTTGTGCGCGCGAACTGGGGCAATCTCCTGGGGACGGCGGCTATGTACGTTTTTGCATTGCTGGTGGCCTTCCGCTTCAAGCGTTATGTGACGGGCCCAGGCAAGCTGACGGAGAGTGAGGCCGCATCAGAGGTATTCGCACGCCCCTATTCCGTCGCGTTATTGTTCTCGTCTCTTACAACGGTCGGGATCACCGCCACGGCTCCCACCGGTGTCTCACTCGTCGTCTGCCTGGCTTACATTGTTCCGATTCTGCGACTCCTTCCCGCGCTCATTGAGCCCCCGATGCGGAAGGTTATGTATACGCTCTGCGTTTTTTATGTTCTCCAATGGACTCACCTGGTCCTGCAGTTTGGAGGGACCTTTAAGCGCGAGCTTTTTGCGATGATCCTTTTTCTTGCCCTGCTGACGTTCGCTTGGGTGACCCGTCCCTCCCGTCTGGCGACACCGCCCGGTTCAGGGTGGCCACGTAAATTGCTCATCATTGGAATCCGGGTTGGCCTGCTTTTGCTGGCGGTTTCACTCTGCTTCAACATTCTGGGATTTGTTTCACTCTCACAGCTTCTGGGAGTAGCAACACTGTTTGCCGGCTTCATATTTGCTTTGATCTATACCATCGTAAGGGTCCTGGAGCTGGCATTGGCGATTGTTCTCAACAGCCAATGGTTTCTATCGTTGCCGGAAAAGCCTTCTGACGGGATTGAGCGCTGGGGACGGCGGCTGATCGTCGGTTGTGCCGCTCTGCTGTGGCTGAATATTGATCTGTACCTCTTCGCAGCGCACGATGCAGTGATGCAGGCCCTCAACAGCTTCCTCGAGTATCCTATCGGCTTTGGAAAGGTCCACATCACGCTGGGTGGCACACTGAGTTTAGTTTTCTTCCTGCTGCTCGGCTATGTTATCGCCAATATTGCGAAGTTTGTGCTGGAGGAGATCCTGCTTCCCAAGCTGTCATTGCGTGGCGGTTTGGGCTATGCCATCTCCCGAGTTACATACTATGTCCTGCTGGTTGGCATCTTCTTTGGCGCAATGGCCAATGCGGGAGTGGAGCTGAACAAATTCACCATGATTACCGGCGCGGTGGGACTGGGCGTGGGATTCGGGCTGCAAAACATCGTGAATAATTTTGCTTCCGGTCTCATCATTCTTTTCGAGCGTCCATTCCGGATCGGTGACACCGTAGAGGTTTCCGGCGTGGTTGGTACGGTGAAGCGGATCGGGGCCCGATCCAGCACGATTCTGACTTTTCAATATGCCGAGGTCATTGTTCCAAACAGCAATCTGCTCTCCAACCAGGTGATTAACTGGACGTTGACTTCAGCGCGCCGCCGCGTTGAGATACCCGTGGGAGTAGCTTACGGCACGAACCCGGAATTGGCGCGGAAGCTGCTGATTGAGGTGGCGCATGCGAATCCTCGCATCCTGAGGGACCCAAAACCAGAAGCATTCTTCCTGGGATTTGGAGAGAGCGCGCTCAATCTTGAGCTCAGGTTCTGGGCCGCTCAATCAATATGGTTCGAGTTGAAAAGCGAGATCGGACTGGCGGTTTTCCGGGCATTGCGCCAAGCCGGGATTGAAATCCCATTTCCACAAAGAGACCTGCACGTTCGCAGCATTGAGAGCGCCCTGCAAGTGGAGAGTTCTGGTAAAGACGGCATAACCGCAGTATCGGACCGCGAACTCGCTCGAAAAGCCAGCGGCGGCCGGTGATCGCCATGAACGCGCCGGCAATTTCCAAGCGCGTGCTTGACCCAGCGGAGAGAGCTTCAGAAGTATTGTTCGGATTGATTATGGTGCTCACCGTGACGGGTTCCCTGCCCGTGGCGCGGGGCACGAGCACCGATGTTCACACGCTACTCATGGCTGCGCTGGGGTGCAACCTGGCCTGGGGCGTGATCGATGCAGCCATGTATCTGATGGCATGCTTCAGCGAGCGAGGGCATGACGTGCTCATGGTGCGAAGGGTGCGCCATGCGGAGGACCCGCAGGCGGCCAGACGAATCATTGCCGGCAGGCTGCCGCCGCTGCTGGCGGCTCACCTTCCCGACACGGATTTAGAGGTGATACGGCAGAGATTGAAACAACTGCCGGAGCCGCCGGCACACTCCGGCTTCAAGAAGAAAGATTGGCTTGGGGCACTGGGCGTGTTTCTGCTGGTGTTCGTCTCGACGCTTCCCGTGGTGGTCCCATTCACGGTAATCAAAGATGCAAGGCTGGCGCTACGCATCTCGAATGGAGTGGCCATTGCGATGCTGTTTCTGGCTGGTCATCGGCTGGGGCGTTACACCGGATACAAGCCATGGAAGATGGGGCTGTTCATGGTGTTGATCGGGATTGCCATGGTCGGAATCGCGATTGGGCTTGGGGGATGATGACCGCACGACATCTCGCAACATTCCTCGTCGCAATTCTTTGCGCCAGTCAGGCGCGCGGCCAAGCGACTGGCCAAACGCCGCCGAGCCAGGAGCCATCGAGCGCGACGGCACCGGCGAATCCATGGGAATTCAACTTGAGCGTGAGCGGCTACATCGTGCCCGATGGGCAATCGTATGTTCAACCCACATTCATGGGGGACCGCGGCAAACTGCACGCGGAAGCGCGTTACAACTACGAAAGCCCGCGGACGGGGTCGCTGTGGGTCGGCTACAACTTGAGCGTGGGAAAAAAGGTGGTGCTGGAAGCCACGCCGATGATCGGCGGGATATTTGGCGACGTGAATGGCGTCGCGCCCGGGCTGCAGTTTACGGTCACTCGCAACAAAGTTGAGCTGTACAGCACGAACGAATACGTTTTTGATGCGGCCACCAAAGCGGGAAATTTTTTCTATACGTGGACACAACTGACGTATTCGCCGGTGAAGTGGTTTAAAGGCGGCTACGTGGTGCAGCGAACGCATGCGTACCAGACGCCACTGTCCGTTCAGCGCGGTCTGCTGGCGGAGTTCACCCATAAGAAAATGCAATTCGCAACCGACGTTTTCGATTTGGGCGAGGCCAGTCCAACGGTGGTGCTCACGATGGGGTACAGCTTTTAATTTGAATGGGGCGGACGCCGCAATGAAGGCGCGGAGGGGGAAGAGGCTCTCCGCGTGTTTCTTACCCCACCCATCACAAAAGGGGCGAAGGATGGCGCACCCACGGAATTGTGGATTAAGATAGCAGGAAGGATTGGCCACCCCACCCTAGCCGGGCGGGGTGCTTGGTATGTTGGCCGCCCATCCTTGACTAACGGTCACCTTCATCTGAAATCAGCTTCCAAACGGTCATCCTTTGCGTCCCGGCCGAACGCCCAGTAAATCTCTTGAATCATTCCCTTGCATTTCGGGAGCAATTCTCTCTCATCTTCGGCTGCACTGGCCCTGGTATTCACTTCCACCTCATTATCGATAACGCGGACAGTATTTATGATGGCATTGCGAAGAACACGATCCGATACGCCACAGATGCGCATTCCAACATCAAAAAGGCCGAAATAGCCGCATTTCCTGTAAAGGTCTCTCGCATACTCCACCGCAGCCAACAGTAATTTAGCCGCTGCCTCTGGAAGGAATACTTTGTCGTGAATCTGTTTGTCCCACCAAAACTCGATCTCGGAGTAGATCAGCCCTTGCTGGTGAAACTCCGTGTAATAGTAGTCCGCTGATTCATCGCGTGCCCAACTCACGCCATCCCGAACTGGGCGCGGACTACCAGATGGAAACTGCCCAATTGCAGGCATTGGCCGGAATTGTTTGGCGGTGAGTTGGAACAACTGCCTTGGAGTGGCTATTGGCCCACGCGGAAATGTAGGCACGGTCCATATCACAAATCGACCCTCAGGTTCAGGGCGATGGTTCCGGCCAATGACCTTCGCAAGGAAGTATTGGGAATGGCGAAATGCTTGGTCGATTATCCGCTGCTTTTCGATCATGCTCTTTTGTCGTTTTTGAAGGAACCATTCAACCTCCTCAACAGTGGCCTTCTTCATCCAGTCCGACACGTTGTCAGCGCGGACGTACACGGTGGTGCGCTGATCTACCGCGTGACCGTATTCACTCTCATGAACACGAATAGCGACCACTGCTTTGTCAGGTGCGGCCAGAGTTGGATCACTCTTGAATTCCACCACGCTCACTTCTGATATCAGCGGTGGATAAATGGAATTGATTCCGATTTGGATGACTCGCTCACGCAAACCCGGCCCCATCGGAAGACCTTTAACGGGCAAGATCCCTCCGCCAGTTGGGGTCTCTTCTACGCCGATCAAGATCATGCCGCCAAAGGTATTCGCCATCGATGAAATGGTTTTTTCCAATTTGCTTGGAAACTGCTCCTTGAAATCCAGCAGGGTTCCTTCTCTAGCGCCTGATTGAAGGAATTGTGCGATGTCCTGAATGGTGATGTGCTCTATCGGGATGTTGAACAAGGGCATCTCCTGCGTGAGTAATGTCTGATTGTACTTGTTCTTTGACCACTGACCTGCCTGTCATGGCAGGTTCATTGCTGTTAGCATTTCACTATGAATATCCCTGATTGGCTAAAAGAAGCCTTGAGCAATTATGAAATCCGCACAGAGCCTCACGGTGAGCTAGAAGTGTTTGAAGCTATCAGGAACGCCAAAAAGCAGCATGGCGATGTCCCAGACGATGAAGAATGGGACTGCTTTCTTGCGGAGTCATCGGCTTTTGGCTTTATGACACGGCGCGGTGAGCCGAGCGTCTGGAATACCTATTTTGGCCCGATGGCAATTTACACGCTTTCAGACGGAACCGAAGGGCGCAATCCCGATATCGCGCAGCTCAATGAGAATACGGTCACGCACTGGCAGGAGAGAGCGACATCGGTAAAGAATCCGATGATGTCTGCTCGGTATGCCGATTTGGTTTGGGACTTGACCAAAGCTATTACAAAAGGCAATCCTGATTATAGATTTGCACAGCTTGCAATCGACCAGTACATGAAGGCTGTCGAGAACGGCCTGTACACAATGGAGATGTACGCAGTGCATTGGCTTGAACGGGCGTTCAATCTGGCTGTTGCCTTGAAAGACGACAAACGCGCCAAAGCAGTAATTACGCTAATTTTTGTGTTTTATGACTTCGTTGTCAACCCCAAGAAAACAGGCGTTTGGATTTTCCCCTTTGACTGCCTTTATTCGAGAAGGGATTTGCTCAGGCCGGACGAAGCAGACCGCCTCATTGCTGATCTTGAAAGAATGCTGGATATCACATCTGGAAGTGGTAAGCCTGAAGAGTTCGACCCTTTTGGCGCTCAAGCTGCCGCAGAGCGTCTCGCCCAGCATTATCGTCGGTTAAACGATAAGGCAAATGTGGAGAGAGTTGTAAAGCAGTACGGCGCCGCGTTTGAGAGGGTATCCAAAGACGGAAGTCCAATGCTTGCCCAGTCTTGGCTTCTGCCGGTCATAGAAAGATATGAGCAGGAAGGTCTAAAACAGGACGCGGAACGACTGCGGATTCTTTCAGAGGAAAAGGGCAAACATGTCGGTGACGATCTCAAGGAACTTACTGCGACTTTTTCTATTAGTCAGGCAGAGCTTGAGGGTTTCATCAATGAAATGCTTGCAGACGATCTTGATGGTGCTCTGACCCGCATCGCTGTTAATTTCACCCCGAACGCAGACGAGACACGTAAAAACCTGCGTGAGATAAGCGATATTGCGCCTTTGATGTCGCTCTTCTCTGTTGTTAAGGTGTCACCTGACGGTCGACCATCCGCAAAAGTCGGTTCACTTGAAGAGGACCCGGATGGAAGGCTGCACATGGAAATTGGGAACTCCATCAGCACATATGTTCCGTTCCTGGCAAAGGTCGTTGACGCGGTAAGAGAAAAATATGCGCCTACACCGCAACAAATGATTCAATGGCTGTCCAAATCGCCTGTATTCCCCGAATCAAGAAGAGAGTTCGTGGCAGAAGGCTTGCTGGCCTACGAGAGCGGCGATTACCTCAAGTCGATTCACGTACTGGTTCCCCAGGTGGAACACGCGCTAAGAAATCTTCTTGTCCTAATGCAGATCCCGACAACAAAAGCCGTGCCCAGACATCCGGGCATTACAGACGTAAAGAGCATGAATCAAGTCCTGGACGATGAGCGTGTCAGAGAGGCATTAACGGAAAACATGTGGAGATATTTGACGGTGCTCTACATTGATCGGCGCGGTCTGAATATTCGTAATGACCTGGCTCATGGGCTTCTGGAGATGCCGACGTTTAACCGAGCAATTGCCGACAGAGTTTTTCACAGCCTACTTGTGTTGGGGCTAATTCGCACTGTTCCTAAGCCTCATGCGGATGACTTGGGACAAGCCAAGACATCAGGGGCAGCGGGCGATACAGGAGCATCGTCTTGAGTGAGCTGTGCGCACTTTTTTCGTTGACATATGGGCGAACAAATGGTAGATTTAAATATTCGGCCTTAGGTTGAAGTGTGCCCTGGGGCTATGATCTTTGACAACAGAAGCTTCTAGCTACTAGCCGCTAGCTCCTGGCCAAGGCCAAATACTATACGCTTTGCGACCCTCTGCCGACCGAACAGTAAAAACGGAAAAAGAAGGCTGAAATTGAGCCGGATTCGACCGCTGAAAAACAGAGAAAAAAGGCATCGACAGCCTTTTGACAGGCCTTTCGAATTGGGGTTGGGCCTTTGTTATCAACAAACGTGTTAGGGGGGGTGGGGTCTATGGCTGAAGGACGCAAGCAGAGGGCTGCAAGAATCGCCGTGATCGCGCGTAATCGCCGTCATCGCGCGAGATCGGAAAACCAAGAACCTGGGATCCACTTGGGATGACTATAGGTAAGTGCTTTGGAATCCTAGTTGAAGGATAGGGGGAGGGGGTAGGCAAGATCGCCGACAACGCCGACATCGGAGAACCAAGAACTTCAACCACAGAAGACACGAAGGAACACGGAGTAAACCTCAGGGTCAGCCATCCAAGTTAAAAATTCCCCGCCCCTATAAGAGGCGGGGAGTTGGGTTTACGCTGCGGATTTTCCTTTGACCCGTTTCTCTTCCACCGGGCCGCGAGGACTCTGTGGTTTTGCGGCCTCAAGGAAAGATGCCTTCAACAGCTTCAATCCCAGCGAGGCGGAAAATCCGTGGATCTCCTTCACGTCGAGCTTGCGCATGAAACCAATGGTCTCAGCGGTAATGACCTGGCCGGGCACCATGATCGGGAACCCGGGCGGGTATGGGATGACGAAGTTGGCCGAAACCAGCGCGGGGCCTTCCTTGATGCGCCGGTCAATCTCCGGGCTGTTGAGCTTGAGGTGTTCGCATTGCTCTTCCCTGTAAGCGCCAAAGAAGCCGGCCCGCATGTTGCCTTCACTGGTGATGCTGGCGGGATTTTCGCGCAGGCTGTCATGGAAGCAGCTGAAATTCGGGAGATCAGGCACGTCTTCCATGAGCGACTTCACGCGCGCCGCAAAGACCTCACGCTCATCCTTGCCCGCTTCCTTCAGCTTCTTCTCGATTGCCTGTGAGATGGTGACCAGAGTCTTGATCAGGTGGGCCACGTCACTCCGGGTGTTGTTGATGTTGGTTTGGAACAGCACGCTGTTGCGCGAGGTTTTATTCAGTTGAATGTCATACTCGGCGGCAAGCATGTTCTTGAACTGCGTGCCGTCGTAGCCGGCAGTGCCGCACACCAGGGTGAGGCGTGTGACGTCCAGCGCAAACTCATCTTCGCGCAGGGCCTTGATTGCCGTTGTCCAGTTTGCGCCGGGGGTGAGGTAATCCACAAAGCCGGAGTTGCGGAAATCTGAAGGGATCATTTCATCCGCGCCCAGAAAGTGGAAATACTTTGAGATTAGCGGATGAGAATTGACTTCACGCCGCAGATCAAGCGCCAGTTGGATAGCGCGGTTGACGAGCTCGTAACCTTCCAGCTCCATCTGCCGCCGCGCAATGTCCAGTGAAGCGATGATCTGCTGGTTCGGCGACGTGGAAGCATGCGTGAAAACCGCTTCATGGAACTGCTCTTCCACGGTGTGATAGTCCTGGTCTTTCACCAGCACCATGGACCCCTGGCGCAGTGACGACATTGATTTATGCGTGGAGTTGGTCTGGTAAACGCGTAGACGCACCTTGTCTGGATTGGCCAGCAGCCGCGTCTTCAGCAGCGTTTCATCTTTGGGATTCAGATCGCCGCCGAGCTTCTTTACCTGTTCGAGGTACGCTGCGCGATACACCGGGTCCTTGAACTTCTTTTCCAGAATCGCTGCCGCGCCCATGGCAGTGCGACGGCGATAGAAAGGACTGAAGCGCGCAAAACCGAACCAGGCTTCATCCCACAGGAAGATGAGATCAGGCTTGATCGCCAGGCACTCTTCCATGACGCGCTCCACGTTGTAAATCTGGCCGTCGAACGTGCAGTTGGTGAGGACGAGCATTCTCGCCCGATCAAGCTTGCCTTCCGCCTTCAGGTCAAGCAGTGCTTTCTTGATTGTGCGCAAGGGCACCGCGCCGTACATGGAGAACTGGGTCAGCGGATATGCCTCAACGTAAAGAGGCAGAGCACCGGAAAGGACCGCGCCGTAATGATGCGATTTATGGCAGTTGCGGTCCACGAGCATGATGTCACCAGGACCGAGCAATGCCTGCTCCACCATCTTGTTCGATGTGGATGTGCCGTTGGTGACAAAAAATACATGGTCGGCCCCGAAGGCGCGCGCAGCCATTTCCTGGGCTTTCTTGATATTTCCGGTCGGCTCCAGCAAGCTGTCAAGACCGCCGGTGGTTGCGGACGACTCCGCCAGGAAAAGATTCAGGCCATAGAACCGGCCCATGTCGCTGATCCAGTTTGATTTGAAGATCGACTTGCCGCGCGCAACCGGCAGCGCGTGGAAGGTCCCGATAGGACGCTGCGCGTATTTTTGCAGGTTGTCAAAAAACGGCGTCTCGAAGCGGTCGGCAACGCCATCCAGGATGCTGAGATGGAGTTCAAGCGGTTCTTCAACCTGGTAGAAAATTCGCCGCAGGCACGTGGCTTCAGGATTGCCCGCGATCTTTTCCACTTCGCGATCGCTCAGCAGATAGATGTCCAGCTCAGGACGAATCAGCTTGATGCCTTGTGCGAGCGAAAGAGCCAGCTCCGGTGAAGTGACATCAATGCCGGTTGCGGCAAGATGATTGGCCAGGAATTCACGCAGCACAGGACTGTTGTGCGCGGACGGGAACGGAATGCCTTCTGAAATGATGACCGCTTCCAGACCTCCGTTCAGGATTGTTCCCAGCACAGCATCTTCAAAGCTGCCAACAAATACGGTTTCATACACGAATGAGTCTTGTGACCGGCGCAGCTTGCGAAATTCCTCTTTGAAAGCAGGCCACGTTTCAGGGCGCGCAGCCGAAACAATCAGGACTTCAAAATAAGGCTTGTGCGAAGTATTTCCATCGCCGGTGATGGGCAACTTCTCACTGATGCTGCCCGGAAATATTTCTTCACTTTCCCAGTCGGCGGCGTTTGTCCGATAAGAGTGTGTGAGCAGCGCGGCGCTGATGGCCTGCACCAGCCTGACCGTGCCCGTGACATCGCCTTCAGAAATGCGCTCTCTCACGACGTTCAATAGCGCGGGGCCGGGATAGGCAAAGAACTCTTCCCACTGCCGCAGTTCGACGAAAATAGCCACCACGTTGGCGCGCTTGGCTTCCGTTGCCGAATTCTGCAGCTTCGCTGCTTCCCACGCACGCGCGGCGCTGAGCAGTGTGCGCCACCGGTCATGACGCGCTTCCGCCACGGTGAAAAACTGGTCAAGCCGGACGTTCTGTAAGTTTGTTGTGTTACTCATAATTGCCGTCCATTCCTTTTCTGAGCGGATGCTCTACTTGTTGGAACTTTTCAGTTGCATGAAGTTGTACTTTGCGCTGATTTGAATTCTGGGCGCGTTGCCCGTGCTGTTGTCTTTGTTGACCCGCCAGCCATAAAGAAATTCTGTGCCAAAGCTCAATTGCGGGATCGGGCTCCAGATCAGGTTCGTCGCGCCGTATTCGCTGCGATGAAACGTTGATGGGGTTTGTGCGGCGGTGTTTTCAGACTGGAGAAAACCATACACCACCGACGAACGCAGCTTCGGCAGCCAGAAATGCTGGTACCCGCCATAGGTGCCAAACATCGGCACGGCTTCAAGGCGGGGATCCTGTAGGCTGATCACGGCAGCATCAATGCCCAGTCCTGACGAGTCATTGATATACCGCGCAATGCCGTTGCCATATGCGCCCTGGTAGGTGAGGTTGTCTTTGCCGATCTTAAACAGTCCGGAAAGATTGAGGCCCCATCCAAAAACGGAATCGCTGCGTCCGTCGGGCAGGAAGGCCGAGATATCGCGCAACAAGGCGGCAAGTTGCACATGGCCGAAATCCATGTCGTGGCGGAATTGCACGGTCCCATCCGGGCTGGGGGTGTTGGGCGAAGCTTTGAACTCAGGGGTTGAGAAGGCCACATCAGAGCTCGGCTTCTCAATGGAAATGCTGGTGGTGGTTGTCTTGCCGAGGCGGAAGGTATACCGCATCATCGGATTACGAATGAATACCTGGCTGTTTGGACCTTGAAAATCCAGCGTATCCGGACTGGCGTCAATATCCATGAAGTTGGAGAAGGTCTGGCCGATCAGAAGATTTTTTCCTTGCGCATAGGCGTGGCGCAGACGCGGCGTGGTGGAGCTCGATCCGAAGAAATCCACTTCAAGGAAAAACCTGAGTGTTCGCGCTGTTTCTGTGGGCACAAGGAAATCCACGTTGATGCGGCTGGGACGGACCGAGATCGTCGAGTTATTTACGTTGGCAGGCGCAGGAATGGGAATGCTGGATGGGATGAACCGTTCCTGGTCGCCCGCCGGCCTTGGATCAAAAGTAACGTCGCTCTTGGCATAACCGCCGATCTTCATGAACGTTTTTGTTCCGGGCAGGCGGAAATAGCCGGGATATTTGGGATCCAGAGGCGCATTGTCATACCGCGGCGCTGCCACCTGGTCCTGCGAACTTGTCTGGTAATCCAAAGTAGCTTTACCGGCGGTCTGTTCTGTTTTTATGTCCTTGGAGGCTTCTGAAACTTTCGTTTCCTGCTGCGTATCCTGGCCGCTGGAGGCTGCTTGCATTGCGGAAGGTTGCGTAACGGAATCGGTTCCCGCCAGTTTCTTGATCTGCGCCTGGAGTTCCGCTACCTGCCTCTGTAAAAGGTCCACCTGCTGCTGCAAAGTTCCAGACTCGGATCCCGCTGTCGTCGGCGCTTGCGCAAAGCTGGTGTACGGGACCGCGATAAACAATGAAATAAAGAATAAGAACATTGCGAGTCGAAGTGCTTTCATAACCCTTCCTTGATTGAGGGCAAGTCGCCCCAGCCTGCACAAATTAAAGATAGAAACCGCGATAAATCGCAGTTGAGCAGCAGCTTATGCCGCACGCCAGGGCCGAGAAACTGTCAAAACTACCAGTCGTCTGGCCCCATGAAGGCGTGTAACTTCAAACTTGCCGGGACGCAACGCCTATTGGCTGGAGTATTCCGATTTATCTGACAAGGATGGCGGGACCGATGGCTGACCGAATTCGAAAAAACCGCACGCAAGAAGCAGAGTGGCAGACGGATGCGTTCGTTTGGAGAGCGATTCGCTATTTGGACTCTGCTACCGATTACCGGGAATACCTGCCCGGTGATCAACACACCGCACCTCTTGCACAGAGCGATTTCGTTGTGCTGGATGACAGTTCCGGCTTCGATTGGCGCGGGCTGCGCGACCTTGCTCTGATCGCACTTCTGGTTACGATCATCCTGCTGCTGGCTCTGCACAATTGACCACGAAGCCTAGAACGGACAACGTGAAATTGCGCAAGCTGACGGGCGCATTTCAAGTTGCCATACGTGCGGCGCTGGCCGCCGGCATCTCCGTGCTTCTGGCTCAGCTCTGCAGATTTGAACATCCCATCTACGCGCTCATCGCAGCGGTCATCGTGACCGATCTTTCGCCCGCCCGGACAACCAAACTCGGTCTGCAACGGCTGGCGGCTACCGTAGTTGGAGCTTCATGCGGCGCAGTCGCGGGAACGGCGCTGGGCGCGGCTGCATGGGCCATTGGCCTGAGCATCTTCGTCGCCATGGCCACATGCCATCTCCTGCGGGCTTCTGACGGAGCGAAAGTTGCGGGCTATATCTGCGGCATCGTTATGATCGCTCACGGCACGCATCCGTGGGTCTATGCTTTTTTTCGACTGATAGAGACCTCGCTGGGCATCGGTGTGGCGTGGCTGTTGAGCCTGGTGCCCAAGCTGATTCACGTTGAGGAACCCGGCAGCTAACTTCCGGAATCAACAAACCAGATATGAAAAAAAGGAAGCGGACTGAGGGTTTTTACGCCTTGCGTCCGCTTCCACTGTTTTCGAAAGTCCGCCCGGCTAACAGGTGAGGAGAAACCGAGCGTAATTTCGAAACATCCTTAAACGCCTCTCCTTGCCGGCTACCTAGGTGGTCAATGCCGGTTCGTGCACCTCTTCACGGTGCTTTGAGGCCTCAAATGCGTCGCGATAGCCGCGCGCGATCGCCCGAACGCCGCGCCCGATTTCCTCGTACACCTCGTCGGGCAGGTTGGCCAGCGAGACGCGCAGCGACCAGTCTGGCGCCTCAAATCCGCCGCCGTTCAGAAGCACGATCCCGTGGTCCTCAGCCAGACGGAAGGCGAGATCGAGCGGATGGACGTTTTTCTTAAGGTACTCAACAGCTTCCGCACCGATGTTCTTGCGCGCCCAGAACTCAAAGTCGATCAAGCCGTAATAGGCGTCATAGAACGGGTTCGGAGGAAGTTCAAGCCCCAGGCCCTCAAGCAGGGACGTAACGCGCCGATAGACAATTTCGCGGCACGCTGTTTGATACCGTTTCTCCGTGTCCATCAGCTCGGTCAGGGAGAACAGGCTCATCATGACCTGCTGCGGCAATGAGAGCCCGGCAGTGTGGTTCAGCGCCACGTCGCGACTATCCGCCACGATGCGGTCAATCAGCTTGAGTTTGCGCGGCTCAAGAGTTATTGGGCCGTAGCGTTTGTCGAGCGCGCGAAGCTCAGTATCCGGCAGCTTCGCGATCATTTTGTCGAAGATGTTGTCTTCGTGGATCGCGATAACGCCGAGCCGCCAGCCAGTTGCGCCGAAATACTTCGAATAGGAATACACGCCAATGGTGTTTTGCGGCAGCTCGCCCAGCAATGACCGGAAACCCGGGACCAACGTTCCGTAGACATCATCGGTCAGCAGCATGAGGTCAGGCCGCTTGGTCTTGACCAGGTTCGCGAGCTTGGCGATCGTCTCCGGGCTGAGCGCAACGCCGGTTGGATTGCCGGGATTCACCAGGAAGAATGCTTTGATCTTTGGATCTTCCAGCTTCTTGAGCTCCGCATCGGTGAACTGGAAGCGGTTCTCCTGAGGGGCCTCAATGTTAATGATGTTCAGGGCATAGTCTTCGAGATGCGGCATCTCGATGTAAGGCGTGAAGATGGGCGTGCCCAGCGCGATTGTGTCGCCGGGAACCAGGAGACGATTGGCTTTCAGCGATTTAAAGATGTAGCACATTGCTGCTGTCCCGCCTTCAACGGCGTAGAGGTCGAACTTGCCAGCGGGGCGCGGATCACCACACATCGCCCACATCAGGTACTCATGTGTGATGCGCTCATTGTGGACCAGCATACGGTCAGGGACCGGATAGTTATCGCCAATGATCGAGTCAACAAGTTCGTGGACGAAGGCATCCGGCTCAAAGCCGAAGTTCTTCACTGCAAACGGTACCATCGCCGCCAGAAAAGATGCGCCTGGCATGTCGGTATGCTTGGCCAGCCACGTCTCAAGACGCGCAGCAATGCCCTGGGCTTGCGGCATGCCGCCGATGCCCGCGGGATGCTCCATCACGCGTTTGCTTTCGGTGATGGCAAACTGACCGAGCAGGAAATAGCCCTCGCGCGGCGTGGTTGCTATCCAGTTGGGGTTGCCGCGACCGGCGTTGAGGAACGCCGACTGCGTAGTCCGGGATGTCTTTTTGGCGAGCTTGATCAACTCGTCCTTGATCTCAAACGGGCTCAGTGTTTCAAAGCTGCGAAGATTTACGAGATCCATGGTTTTTCTCCTCGGTCATTTCCAAAGTCATTTGGCCAGGAGCATGATGAGCACCATGCCCCAGATGGTCAGCAGCGTGTTCCCTACTGCGTAAGTTACTGTGTATCCCAGCGCAGGCACCTGGCTCTCACCCTGATCGCAAACCAGGCCTAGCGAGGCCGTTGTGGTGCGCGCCCCGGAGACGATGCCCAGCAAGAGTGCATCGTGGAAGCGGAAGAGGTATTTGCCGACGGCCATCCCCAGAATGAGCGGTACCGTTGTTGCCAGAGCGCCCCACAGGAAAAGACCAATGCCCTGCGTCTTTAAACCATTCACGAAGCCAGGACCGGCTGAGATGCCGACCACGGCTATGAAGATATTGAGGCCGACGGAGTTCATGAACCAAACCGTCGATGTGGGAATGCGCCCGAACTTTGGATGCACGGAACGCAGCCAGCCGCAAACGAGTCCGGAGATGAGCGCGCCGCCGGCAGTTGAAAGGGTAAGCGGTATCCCGGCTACCTTCCAGACCAGTGCGCCGATCAGAGCTCCGACTGCGATTCCCGCGCCGATGAATGCAACATCAGCAACGTCAGTGGCGCGATCCGGTACGCCCAGCATTTTGATGGTGGTGTTGGTGTCCTGGGTGCGGCCGACCACGGTAACAATGTCACCGCGAAAGATTTTTGTATTCGGCAGAATCGGAATCGACGTGGCAACCGCGCCGCGCACGATCTTCCGCAGGAAGACGCCGCGAGCGCCAGGCGACTCGGCAAGCTCAGCAAGAGTCTTGCCGTCCACTTCTTTATTGGTCACATACACGTCCACGCCTTCTACCGGAACGGCCAGCAATTCGGGATCGTCAACTTCAATTGCGACTGAGCTGGCAACGCTTGCGATGTCGCGTGAACCTGCCACGGCGACCAGCTTCGCGCGTTCGCCAATAATGTTCACCAGCGCTTCGCGAGCGCCCGCAACCGCTACCACGTCGCCTTCCCGCAATACGGTGTCCGCGTTTGCTTCTTCAATGACTCCGTTACGGCGTATGCGCTGTACGAACAAACGCGCACCGGGAAATAGCGCCTCAGCCTCAATGGCGCGGAGACCAACCGCTTTGCCTCCCGGCTGTACACGGAATGCACGCACTTCCCAACGGCGCCACGCAGTACCGGGTCCGCCAATCTCCTTCTTGCCACCCTGCTTCTCTTCGTAATCTTTGCAGGCTTTCTTGAGATCAATGCGGAACAGCGCCGGACCAAGCAGTGCAATCACCAGCGCGGAGCCCACGGTGCCAAACAGATAGCTCACCGCGTAGGCAACCGGCATGGAATCGAGCAGCTTTTTAGCGCCGTCACCGGGAAGACCTAATCGGTTGATCGCATCGGTTGACAGTCCCATGGCAGCGGAAATGGTTTGTGACCCCGAGTACAACCCTGCTCCAAAGCCGAGGTCATAGCCCGCGATCTTGACGATCGCGAAGGGAACAGCCAGGCAGAACACACACTGAACGACCGCGAACAAGGCTTGCGGCATGCCATCCTTAGCGACACCGCGAACGAACTGCGGCCCAACGGCATAGCCAACGGCAAACAGGAACATGAGGAAGACCGTCGCCTTTAAGGGCTGCGAGATCGTGATCCCAAGCTGCCCAATGATGACGCCAGCCAGCAGAGTGCCGGTGACAGCCCCCAGGCCAATGCCTTTGAAAGTGAACTTGCCTACGTAGTACCCAATCGCGAGCGCTAGAAATATGGCAATCTCCGGGTACTGGCGGAGCGTCGCAGCAAACCAGCTTAGTATGACCATATGTGCCTCCTTGCTATAAATAGGTGACGCCTGCGGTCCCGCAAGATCAACCGAAAGGCGTTACGACTGAAGCATAGCGAGGGCGAGAACCCAGATCGACTGTCAGATGTAACAGTTTTCGTTTCGCATGGTGTGAGAACCTGCCCTCTCCTGATCAGAACTTCTCCGGCACGTATTTGTACGGATAGTCCAGTTCACGATAGCCACCCGCATCCTGCCGCTTGGGCAATTTCACCTTGTCTCCAGGGAGCTCTTTATACGGAATCTGTTTCAGAAGGTGGGAAATAATATTGAGGCGCACGCGCTTCTTGTCATTCGCGTCAGCCACGTACCAAGGAGCAAACGGCGTGTCGGTATTGGAAAACATGTCGTCCCGCGCCCGGGAGTAGTCATACCAGCGGCTGTAGGACTTCAAGTCCATGGGCGAGAGCTTCCAGATTTTTCGTCCGTCGTCGATCCGCGATTCGAGCCGTCGAGTCTGCTCCTTGGCGCTCACTTCCAGCCAATACTTGATCAGAATGATGCCGGAATCCACCATGGCCCTCTCAAACAAAGGCACCACGCGCAGGAATTTCTGGACCTGCTCGTCAGTGGCAAAGCCCATCACCCGTTCCACGCCCGCGCGGTTGTACCAGCTGCGGTCAAAAATGACGATCTCTCCTGCCGCCGGAAAGTGCGGCGCATAGCGCTGCACGTACATCTGGCTTTTTTCGCGCTCGGTCGGCGCGGGCAATGCCACCACGCGGAAGATGCGCGGGCTCACGCGCTCAGTAATTGCCTTGATGGTTCCGCCCTTTCCCGCGCCATCGCGGCCTTCAAACACCACGCAGACCTTGAGCCCTTTGTGTACGATCCACTGCTGCAGCTTCACCAGTTCCTCATGTAGGCGGCAAAGCTCTTTTTCATACTGTTTTCTTTTCAGCTTCTTGTGTGCGTGAGCTTCGCCTTCATGGCCGTTCCTTGGCAATTCAGCCACCCTGCCGTTGTGTGCTTCGGATTTCATAGCGTCACCTCATGTCGTTGTGTTAAGCGGCCCCCTGGCCACGCGCGGGAGCAGGTTTTGTCTGCTCGTAGCGTTCAACCGCCCCTTGCAAATTCAAGAACATCCGTTCCCGGCCCAGCTTCTCGCCAAGCTTGGAACGCGATACTGTCGCGAACGCGTTGGGATTGAGCGCGGCAAGCCACAGAGTGATGCCGTCGCGCTCAAGTCTCTCGTCGGCTTCGGCTAGCATCTTCAGCGCGGTGTATTCGATGTCGAAGATCGCGCTGCAATCAATCGTGATGACAGACGGCTTCGCTTGTTCGATCAGCGGCCACATTCTGTCGCCGATGCGCTGTGCATTCGCAAAAAAGACCCGGCCCTCAACTCGCACAATCAGCAGCCCGGGCCATGTCTCATCATCCGGGTGCTCTGGTGAGAGCGGCCTGAATACGTGAGTATTGCGCTTGCGCCCCACCGCATACACCGGCGGACTATAAGCCTGTTGAGCAAGAGCAAGCACGGAGGTGATGACCGCCACCAGGATTCCGCGCAACGTGCCCAGCAGCGCGACGCCCGCAAATGCAACCACAGCCCAATAGAATTCCGTCTTGCGCACGCGGGCGATCTCACGAAACTCGCCAAGCTTGATGAGTCCCACAGAATAGACGACGACTACGGCCGCCAGTGTGGCATTGGGCATCATGCCAATCAGCGGCGCTAGTAACAGAAGCGTGGCAAGCGCAACTGCGGCGGTAACGAGTTCAGCCATCTGTGTATGTGCTCCTGCGCTGCGATTGACGGCTGTCTGCGTGGTGCCTCCGCCGGCCGGCATGGCGCCGAAAAAACCGCCTGCAATATTCGCGGCCCCAACGGCTAGCAGCTCCTGGTTCGGAATCGGGCGCGGCTCTCCCGCTTTGGCGAATGCGCGCGCCGCGGCAATGCTTTCAGTAAAGCTCATTAAAGCAATGCCAACAGCGCCGGGCCACATATCTTCCAGGAGCGCGAGATTTGGCCACATCAAGGATGGAAGCTGGCGCGGGATTGCGCCCACCGTCTCTACTCCCATGTGCTGGAGTCCAAGCAAGGCAGAACCGGCAATGCCCACAGCCACGGCGATCAGCGGCGCGGGCGCTTTCGGCGCGAACCGCTCCAGCGCAACCATCAGCACGATCATGGCAAGGGCAAGTAACAGCGTTATCCGCGATGTCTGGGGCAGGTGCTGGATCATTGCCAGAATGTCTCGAAAGAAACCCGTCTTCGTGATATGGAAACCAAGCAGCTTGGGGACCTGGTCCACCACAATCACCAAGCCAATGCCGGCCTTGAAACCAGCAAGAACAGGGTCGGAAATAAAGTTGGCGATAAAGCCAAGCCGAAGGACCGACGCCAGCAACAGCATCGCGCCAACCAGAACCGCTAGAGTTGCGCCGGCTGCGATCAACTCTCCGGGCCCGCCGTTGGGCGCCACCTTTCCCAGTTCAGCAGCGGTAAGGATTGCGATTGTCGTTGTTGTGCTGACACTGAGCGGTCTTGATGTGCCCAGAAGCGCGTAAATCACCATGGGCACAAAGACCGTGTACAAGCCGACTTGTACCGGGAGTCCGGCGATGGTGGCAAACGCCATCGCTTTGGGAATGACAACCGCGGCCGCTACCAGCCCGGCGATAACGTCTGCGCGCATCCATTGCCTTGGATAGTCGCGCAGCCACGTTATGCCGGGGATAAGGCCGCGTTGGCTTGCTTCACCAGTCAATTTCAAGTGTCCTGGAGACCTTTACAGTCTCTGTTCAGAGCGCGTCCTGGGTTTCCTGCCAACCCTTGTCTGGGTTGAACCGGTCCATCTCTTTCACGATGTTGAGAGAGTTTGGTCCGAGGTCCTTCTCAAGCACGATGCCATACTGGTTCACGATAAAGGTCTTCACACCAGTCACCCGGTATTCAGCCGGGACAGCCACCAGCGCAAAACCGCCAATCATGAATCCATGGATCATGTAATCGAGTTTGCCAAGAGCAGCGTTCGGGCCTTGGCCGTTCAGGATTTTGAAATAGTAGCCATGGTAAGGAGCTGCCTTGTCCGTGTAACCCTGCTCAATAGCACGTGCGATGCCTTCGCTGATAGGCCCGCCCGGTGTGCCGTCTTCGTTCTTCCAGCACAAACCATCGTGCTTTCCGGGAGTACTGATGATCTTTTTGGCATACTCATGAAGAGTTGAGTCGTCATGGAGCGTGGAGACGTATTCCTTTTGCGCCTCTACATATCCATGCGCGATTTGGATAGCATCGAGTTCATTGGCTCCAATGCGCCGGAAGAGAATCTCTTTCCGGCCAGTTTGGGTATCGAAGAACCACTTTCCCTGTCTGAGGACAATCGGGATCGGCAGCGGCCATTGATCGTTCCCCACCAGCAGAGTGGCTTTTGTCTTTTCCACGCTGACCGTGTTCTTTTCATGAGCCTTCTCGATAAATTCCTGCGCTTTGGCCTTGTCTGCAACCGGGTCGGCGGACGCCACAAAGTCTTTGCCCTCAGGGCCAAAGATTTCGAGCAATGCCGGCACATCATAGCTCTCGGCCGCTTTGATCAGCGCGTCAGCAGCGAGTTGTGGAGTTGCAAACGATCTCTGGTTCACTGGCGCAGAAGTACTGGGCAGCAGATGTTTCACCTGCCCTTGTGCCCACACGGTCGAAGAGCAGGAGAGCACTGCCAGCAGAAGCCCGAGAAGGACCGTACGTAGTTTGATATTTAATTGACGCGATTTCATTTTTTCCTCCTTGATTTATCCTTCTTTGGTCAGGCTATCTCCGCCTTCCCCCGCCGCCACGGCCACCGCCGCCACGGAACCCGCCGCCACCACGAGAGCCACCAAAGCTGGAAGAACCCCGTGAACTGCTGGCCCTGGCCGCGCTCCGGCTTGACGAACCGGAAAAAGCGCTGCTGTTTCTGGATCCCATATTTCCGCTTGAAGTTTGTCTATTGCCAATGCGATCTCCGCCGCCACCCCAGTTACCGGTAGGTGAAGCCGATGGTCTGTTCGTGATTCCGCCGCTGTTAAAGCCTTTCCCGGCTCCTCCAAGATTTCCCTGGTTCTGGCGCGCCGCAGATTGCCTTTGGCCCATGTTGTCTCCACGAGCAGCGCCACCGTATTGCTTGGCAGTGGCTCTGTTCCCATAAGGGGCGCCGCCACGATGCTGCGGGTTGTGTTGCCAATTATTATTTGCGCCGCCATATCTGTTCCCGGCATTGGCGCGCTGGCTGTTGTAGTGGTTCACGTAATTGTTGTTGCGGTTGATGTTGATGTTGTTGTTACCGCCCCACCCGGCGTTCCAGCCCCATCCGCCGCCGCCCCATGCCGCGCCGATTGCCATTCCCACACCAAATGAAAGCAGCCTTCCTCCCGTCGGATAATAAGGAGGATATGCAACGGGCGGGTATGGATAGTAAGGCGCACCCCAGATCGAATACGGATCGTAATAGGGTACATAGGCGACTTCCGGACTGGCAGGCTCGATCACAACCACGGTCTTGTTCTCGATAACCTTGGTCTCCACCGTCTGTTGTTCCGTGGTCTTCAACACTCCTTTTTGCGTGGCCTTGGCGCGCATGCGCTGGACTGCTTCCATCACGTCATTCTGCTGCGCCAGAAAGGCATTGCCCAGGTTGTCCGTCCAGGCGATGTTGTCCGACAGTAGCTTTACAACATCGGGAAAAACGGCCATTGCCTGTATGCTTGGATCCCAGTTCTGTTTCAGAACGGCATCTGTCAGCGCCTTGTCTTTCAGGCCTTTGTTCTGTTCCAGCCATTGCTGAAGCTGTACGATTTCCAGCGGATAAGTACAGGCGACGAGGGTCTGGCTGAGCAGCGGATCTGGATAGAGCGCAATCGGAGCCACCAGCGAATCCAGTTGATCGTTGGATATCTTCGCGTCCTGGCTATCTGAAGTCGCTGCGGGCTGCTGTATCGCCCACGACACCGTACTCACGAGCAAAATCAGTACGGCACAAGTAAGAGCGATAAAATTTCGAACGATCTGGTTTGGAGCTCCGGATCGAGTTTGTGTAGGATTCATCACGAACTTCCCTTCTCAATAGCCTGTTGATTTCTTGCCCTTTTGGTCCTCTGAGCGGTTGGTGGCGACCAGTCTTTATGACGGAAACGTGCAGTGCACTCTTCCGGGCTATTGTCCATTCAGATTCTTTTCCGAAACGTGGATCTCTTCAACTGGCAGAACTAACAGTTAGGTAGGTCATCTCCGGTTAGACTCGGCTTGAAGGATAAACAACGCCGGCAAAAGCGACCGCCGACAGGGAAACCCATGCGGTCCGCCAAAATTTGAAACAGAGCACACCCTTGATCAAAGGGTGGCACTGCCGCTCGCGCGCGATCGCGAGACAGATGACCTTTGCGAGCCGGCAGATTAGAGAAGCCTAATTAAACGCGCTGATCGCCGTAGCTTCGTCGTCCTTGATATCGAAAACGGTGTAGAGCTTGGTGATCTGGAGCAGATCTTTGACTTTCTTGGTTAAGTTGAGCAGCTTCAAGTCGCCACCCTGCTTACGCACGGACGTGAAGGCGCCAATCAATTCGCCGATGCCTGAGCTATCAATGTAGGAGATATCGCCCAGGTTCAGCAGGATCTTCTTGTCTCCTTTATCCAGCAGGTCGTGGATTGTTTCGCGGAGCACCACTCCACCTTCACCCAGTGTGATACGGCCGCTCATGTCCACCACCGTTATTCCATTGACTTGTCGACTGCTTGCATTCATGGCATTCCTCCCCGGCATTTGCCGCGTTGCGGTTCCCCCAATAACTTTCGAGAGGCGAAGTTATGAGACAACTCTTACCTTAAATTGCAATCCGACGCACTACCACTGTCACTAGTAACAGTGCCCCCTCGTTCCTGACGAGTCACAAATGCTTTTCACGCACACTCCCCTTTGCTCTCATTGGAAAACCACTCTAAAATGCGCAGGCTTCATGGGCGAGCGGCTCGCAGTCTTAACCATCCTGATGGGAGTGGCGGTTTGTGATGGGAAGAAAACGGCACCAGGAAAAAATACCAGGGCGGAAGCGATTGCTCCGCCCGGTCGCCTGGTGCCGATCTATAAAGTCGATCCGGCCTTCTCAGGGCTTGCGCCGGGAGAAGGCCGGACGTTCGTCGCTATTGCTGTCCTGCCGCGGCAGTCGCACCAACTGGTGTGCTTACCTTCTCGACAGTACGCAATCCCTTGAAGCCGTTGCTTTCAAGGATCTTCGCTTCTTTGCTTCCTCTGGCAGGAAATACTTGCTTGGAGTCCTGCACAGGTTTCGTCGTAGGAATCATTGCAATGTCCACACGACGGTTATAGGCATGCACCAGGGCATCGGTTACCTTGCGATGCATCCCAGCGGCATCTTCCAGGGCCTTCACCGCAGCTTCTTCCAGCTGCGGTGTTTCTCCCTCTGGCACCACTTCTATCTTTGCTTCCGCGATGCCAAGAGCTACGAGAGCGTCTTTTGCGATTTTCCCGCGGCGCTCGCTCAGGGACTTGTTGTAATCATCGCTGCTGCGATGGTCCGTATGGGCCGTCAGCTTCAATTTCGCGTCAGGATCATACTCCAGGAACTTCTTAAAGCCTTCCACTGCCTCTTTAAGAATGTCGTTCTGACTGTTCAGCAATCCGATCTCCGGACGCTTCTCCGTTGGATATGCGGTCGGGAAAAAGATGCTGGTAAGCGGGACCACGGGCAAAGGCTCAATGGTGCCGGAGATGTGGACTGCAGCCAGGCTCTTGTCAGAGCCGCCGCAATTATTGCTGGCTACCAGGATATAAGTCGCCATTTCATCCACAGTGCCAACGTCGGTTTTCTTGGGCGCCGCAGGTACGGTCTTGTCACCATTGGTGGTGACCGATCCCAGCGGATCAAGGGAGGCCGTCTGAGCATTGGCGGCGGTCCAGGTCAGGGTCGAATTGCCGGGATCAATCACTTTGTCGTCAATCCGGCGATAGTGAACTTCGGTCGGCGATGCCTTCAGTGCTGTTTGCACTGTTGGGTCAACGTGGACTGTGGCTGTATGGGTCACAATTCCGCCGGGGCCTTTGGCCTGGAATGTGTAGGTGGTGGTCTGCGTGGGCGAATCCGTCCGCGAACCGTTCAGTGCCACCTGCGCCTCTGGTGATGCGGCAATAGTCACTTCGGCCGCTTCAGTGGAAGTCCAGGTCAATACTACGGGCTCACCACATTTAATGTCGTTCTTGTCTGTGGTAAAAGTTCCCGTTACCGGAGCAACGGTGATTCTGGCGCTGTTCGGTCCCGTGTGGAACCGGCTTAGCGACTCTTTGTGGCCTGCCTTGTCCCAATCGTGGTATGAGGTTGTATTGGAATCAACATGCACTACAACGCGCTGGTTGTTCTTTACCTCAATCGACTGTGTGAAAGCCGGCTCTGTTTCCTTGGGATTCACAATGAACAGCTTGTACGTTCCAACCGGGACCACGAGCTTCTGCGTACCCATTACCTTTTCATTGTTCATCTCATCGACATAGCCAACAAAAAAGTCTGGCTTCATTTCATTGAGGAAAACCGCGGCCTTGTCATTGGCGTTGCCTTCAATCTGGATGCGTCCCCATGGGCCGCTTACGTTGGCTCCAGACTTTTCCAGGCGGGCCACGATCTCAGGATTTTTTCCCGGCTGCAGCGTTACTGTTTGTACCTGCGGCGTATAGCCATAATTGTAGACGCCGATCGTATGCTCACCGGCGGTTAAAGTAATGGTCTGGCTGCGATGTGCGAACGGCTGCCCGTCCACAAAGATGTAAGCTTCTGGCGGACCGACTCTTACTTTCACGGTCGCCATATCTTGCGCCATTGCAAATGTCATGCCGAAAGCAAGAAACACAGCAACAGCAACGAAGCGACGAAATCCTGTGTGATACATTTACGAACCTCCTGCCGGTCCGACGAAGCGTGCGCTTCATCGGCGGTTATTTTCAATTGAGAAATTTTTCTGATCCCTGGACGGCATGAAAACCGTCTCCACCTAAGGATGGGCTGTGGCGAGGCTGAGGGATACTGGCAAAAGTACCAGTTGGGATATGACGAGGCCCGCAGCGCGAAAGTGTGGAAGCTATCTCTTCTTTTTCTTCTCGTGACTTGGCTAGAACCCAGCGAAATTGGCCGCTATACAGGAAAGTACTTCCCAATCTAAGAGCCGTCTTAATTAAGCTCGTGCCTTGGCCTAACGATGCCGTTATTTGCAGATCGCTATGATAGTAGTCAAATCGTCAGCCTGCTCGCCCGGGGCGAACTCCTGAACAGACTGCAGTATCTTGTGAAGCGACTCAGAAGAATGAAGGCCATGGCTCTGCCTCAACAATGAGATCAGGCGCTCCTCGCCAAATTCTTCTTCGTTGTGATTTGCAGCTTCAGTAACACCGTCCGTGTAGATTGCCAGAATATCGCCTGGAAACATCTGTATTTCAGCGACCGAACATTCCCATGGCTCAAAAAGACCCAGAACAGTTGCGGTCGCATTCAGTCGTTCGACTTCCCCGCTGGCACGCAACAGGAGAGGCGGATTGTGTCCACAGTTAACGTACAGCAATTTGCGGCTCGCATCGTCATAGACACCAAAGAACACGGTAGCGTAGTGGGTTACCTCAGTGTTTTGGACGAAAAGATGATTCACGGAATGCAGAAACCGGGGCAGTTCACGATCTGCTCCGGGATACAAGCTGCGCAGGCTGGCCTGCAAATTGGCCATTAGCAATGCGGCAGAGATTCCTTTGCCGGAAATGTCCGCCAATACAAATCCCACCCGCCCCGGCCCGAGATCGAGAAAATCATAGTAATCGCCGCCCACTGCGCGTGCCTGAATGCAGGCTCCTGCATAATCCAGAGTAGCCAGCGGAGGAGATTGCTGCGGCAATAGTTTGCTTTGCACGGCGCGCGCGATCTGCAGCTCTTGTTGCGCGCGGCGATCAGCATCAATGCGTTCCGCAATTTTTTCCGCCATTGCGATGCTCTCCAGCACCAGACCTGTCTGGTCCGCAACCGAGCCAAGTAATTCCTTGTCCTCGTGCGAATAAGGCTCCTCAGACCGTTTTGCGCCGAGCACAATCAACCCCAGCAAATCTTCACCGCGAGAGAGAACTGGCACCAGACATTCAGGCCGTAAAGTCGCGAGAGCGGGAATCAAGGCGCTGAAATCGCCATATTCCAATGCATCGATCGGCTGCTTGATTTGCAAGAGATGATTTGCAGAAAGCGACTGCCCGGCGATTGCAGGCAAAGGCGGCGTTTGTGGCGGAGGCTGCAGGTTCGACTGCGAATCACGCAAATAAACTGCAATCATGCGGGGATGCAGCGCCAGTTCGAGCTCCTTTTCTATCAACTGCGGCAGTTGCTCCCTGCTCTGGATGCTGCGAACGCTCTGCGCGAGTTTCTGCAGGATCACGCGGGCATCATACGAGCCGCGGAAGAATGCGCGATCAATCCGCTCCGCCGTTCGGCGGACACCTGGAGCAGAGATCCATGCCAGGGCAATACCAAGGCTGGTGCCGATAGACATGGCCAGACCAGGCCGCATTTGAAACAACCGAGAGAGCGCAATCCCCAGAACTACGTTCACTGACAAACCCATCAGCAGCAGCAGAAATGCGAACCCACGCCGTACCAGAACGTAACGCGCGCTTTGTTTCAGGAGCACCGGAATTTCCAATACCCTGTACCTCACCACCGCATACGCAAAAGAAAGCGGGAACAGCGTGAGGAATATCACGTCAATAAAATCCAGCCAGAATGGAACGCGGATGTTGCCGAAATCTGAAACAAGTTTGACCAGGGTGATTGGCCCCATGCCGACAAGTGTGCCCCACGTGATCACCCTGAACTTGCGTTTTGCCTCAGGATCAGATGTGCTCAGCCCGCTCCAGCACAGCGAGACCAGCGTCAACACCAGCGTGCCGTAGATGTACGCCAGCGTTCCATATTGCGCTGCGTTGGCCCCTGCAATCCTGGAAATCGCTGACCACGGCTGTGGGTGGCCTACCGGTATGCCTGGGACCGCAATTACCACGGCCAGCAATCCAAGCAACCATTTCAACCATGGCGCCCGTCGATCGAGCGGAGATCGTTGCGGGAAACCTGCGAAAAACAGGTAAAACGTAAGAGCCAGCACGCCAATAAAAATGGCCCGATACGCAAACATAAATGCCTGCAAGCTTGCGCTCATGGCCACAGTAGACGGCGGTAAAGGAGAAGCGGCAATCAATCCTGCGCAGAGGACAGCCAGCAGCCACGCATTGCGATCTTGAAGGCGCAGAAAAAGCACCGCCAGTCCCACCACCAGAAAGACTATGGGATATGAACCAACCACCTGCTCGGCGATCCCATGGATAGAGCCTGGCGTGGCGACGGCGCGAAATGTCGCTGTGATATTCAGAGGCGCTTGCTGGCCCGGCCGGCGGATCGTGAGAGTCACTGTTTCGCCGGGGCGGCGATGCAGCCAGGTTTTTTGAAACAAGTTCGGATCAGCCGTAGCCAGGCTCGTGCCATCAATGGCAATAATTTCGTCGTGGACCTTGATCCCGGCCCGCTCTGCCGGACCGCCGGGATAAAGGTTGATGATCTCAATGCTGTCTGTAACCGGAGAAGAAGTCTTTGTGTCCAGCCCGATCTCAGCATCGAAGTCCCAGCGGACGTAATACATCCATACAAAGCTGTAAGTTAGAGTCGCAGCGGCAAAAAGCAATCCTAAGACGATCAGGAGAGTCTTTTGAATGAGCGGTTTCGCTTGTGTGCCATTGCGCGGCAAACCCGTCGCGTTCATGGGCGTGACTTCGCGTTCAACTGCCGGTAGCGAGCTGCTTTGGGCCATCTCTGACCCGAATTATAAGCACATGGATAAAATTTCGGGCCTGTCACCTTTAACAGTTACTGTCCGGACATTGCAACCCGAAAATGGGAATACGAGTGTCCGTACTTGTGAGCGTTGGTTTAGTCAGGAGAAAAGGAGAGAAAAATGTTTTCCCGAATGAAATCATATTTTATGAGTTGGTTGATTTTAGTTGTGGTGATGGTCATTACCGGCGGCCACGCAAGCGACCATCAAACCATTCAAGCTCAGGCCTTTGGGACCTCAACCATGGCAGGCAAGACTTTCGGCGTGACCATTACTATCGAGGAATACTCGACCCCAGCCGATCAGAAAGCCCTCATTGATGCTTTCAACAGCGGCGGCCATGACGCGATGATGAAGGTCCTGAGCAAAATGAATTCCAAGGGTCGCGTGAGGCTTAGCAGCGGCGGCGTTGGCTATCAGATTGTATACATCAGGAACATTCAGACTCCGAACGGCCGCACCATCCGCCTTCTCACAGACCGGCCTATCGGCATTGGGGAGGCAATGTTCAACACTCGCAGCGAGGACTACGACCTTTCTATTATTGAAATCCAACTGGGCGACAGCAAAGGAAAGAAGTCAGGAAGCTTGATTCCAGGCTGCCGGATTAAGCTGAACAAGAAAAATGAGATCGAGATTGAAACCTATCATGCTTCGCCCTGGCGGCTGGCCGGGATCATGGAGCGATAAGCGGCATTTCGGGATGAACAAGGGAACGCTCGTTCCCTTGTTGCTTCCTGGATGAATGGACGAACATTGAGGCACGACTTACAAGAGAACTTGCTATGGCCCGTCTCTCCTCGGTCTTGGTTCTAACGGCGTCGCTTCTGCTCGCTGCCTGCGGAGGGGTCTTTGTCGCTTTCGTTTCCCATCCCAGATTCCCTCTTCAAGCGTCAGTGGCATTGTGATCGTCGTGCACCTTGAAACGTGAATGACAGAGCCGGTCAACTTGTCACACTTACCGCAGTGACACTTTCAAACGGAGGGCTCTCCAGCAACGTCAATTTCTGCGGTGATCAGCAGAGCCAATTCCCGCTGAACCGCTCCGTGCGGGCGAACTTCAACACGGGAACCGTATGCTCTAATCTGGTAAGTGTGGTGAGCCTGTAGTTGAGGGCCGATTCGCTTTAGCAGAAAACCACACGCTACGCCTTCGTGGCAGTCCGTGTGATTCCCAGCCCCTGGCGATCTTCCATGGATGCGCTGAGCTTCTCCTCTGCGTCTTCAAATGAGCGGCTGATGCTTGCCTGCATCCGCTGTTGCCAGTACTTAAGACCGGCATGGCGCTCAACCGGTAAAACTGTAAGCAGATCGGCGACGAGCGCTTTCATCCTGCGCATGACCTGAACACTCTTTGCGCCACACGAAAGGATCTCCTCGAAGGCGAGATGCAAAAAGTCATTCCACGATGGGAATGGGATCACCAGCCTTACCCGCCCGGAATCATCTTGAAATGAGTCAACTTCCAATCGCCGGCCGCCTAGACGCAGCAGAAGATCGCCAATCTGGTCCAGCGCCTGCACCGCCGTCGTTGGATCATTGATTGCCGGAGACAGCGCCTTGATGGCGATATCCACCAGCAGCCGGATCGCATATTTTGGGTCCTGCTCAAACGTGCGTTCTTCTCCCAGTTCAAGCGCGTTACGGAGCGCTTTTTCATCCACCCGATGCTGCGCGCCGAAAACATGCAGCAGAGGCATTCCCTCCAGCACTGTGTCGCCAACCGCCGCCACTACATCAATGCGCCCGTCGCAGCTCCTGGCCAGTTGCACCAGTTGCTCCAACGCGACCGCCTCTAATGACAGAGGATGCCCACGATGAAGCAACGTTTGTGCCGACAACGATCTGGTGTAATTATCCGGCTGCGGCGTGACTGAAGACGATCCGAGTGGCTCGTATAAAGTTTCAATCACATTGCGTCCCTGGTCACCCGTGAAGATCAGCATGCGGTTGATCTGGAGCATCCCGATACGATTGATAAGACCTACGAACATTCCCACGCTCGCAAGCAGCAGCGCGATCACAATCCAGGCGCTGAAGAATGGGGCCTTGCCGGACCCGCCCCGGTCCAGCCATGCCAGCGCGGAGATTGCATAGAGAAACGTGGCGCTGAAAATGCCAAGTGCGTGTGACACAACAGGATCGCGGGCAACCCACAGGACCAGGCGAGGCGAATAAGCGGTTGCGCTGAACTGTACCATGACGAACGCCAGCGAGAATACGATTCCGGTAAGCGCCATCATTCCTGAAGCGATGGAAGAATAGATGGCAATTGCGGAATTGACCGTGAACGCAGCGGCCATATGCGGAAACAGCCGGTTTTCAACACGCGGGAAGATGAGTCCGGCGAGAATCGCGGCCACAGCATACACCAATGGAATGAGCCACGGTCCCAGGCGGGCTTTGCGAGTTTTGCTGAGCATGCGCATATCAGTTGGAAACTGCATCTATGGCCATCAACTCAACAGGGCGATGATGAGCGTTCCGCACGTCGTAAGCAGAATGTGGCCGAACGCCACTGTCCCGGAATAACCCAGGACCGCTACTGGGCTTTCCGATTTCTCCTGCACGGCGGCAAGGCCCGCTGTCATGGTCTGGGCGCCAGCCAACCCTCCAAGCAAAAGAAGGGGATTGAGCTTGAGCACATAGCGGCCAAACAAGAGTCCCAGAAGCAACGGCATGAGGGTGACAACTGCGCCGCCCAGAAGCAGCACATATCCAACATCTTTTAGCGAAGCGAGAAAAACGGGACCTGCTTTGAGCCCGATCATCGCCACGAACGCCGCAAGCCCGATAGAACGCATAAAGAGGACGGCTCCTTCCGGAATGCGCCCGAACCATGGAACCACAGATCTGCCCCAACCCACCAGCAAGCCGGCGAGCAACGTTCCCACGCTTGTGCCGAGGTTAATTCTCAAATGCCCTATGGGAATAGTGATGATGGCTCCCACAAAAACGCCGGCGGCAATGGCAAGCCCCAGCGTCCCAAGGTCGCTTTCCTGTACCGGGTTGATCGTGCGGCCGGCGATCTTTGCAAAAGCTTCTACCGCCGGCTCTGTTCCGGTCACCTGCAATGTGTCACCGCGCTCCACCGTTGTGTTCAAACCAACTGGAATAGGCTCTGAGTTACGAGTAATTCCGCGAAGCATAACCGCACGTGTCTCATCAATCGTCGCGACGATCTCCTGGAGCGTCTTTCCCACCAGGCGCTTCCCTGTCACATAAATGTCGAATGAAGCCACTGGAATATCCAACAGCTCCGGATCGGCAATTTCTTGCGCGGCCGTTCCTACCACGTTCACCAACACGTCGGTCTTGCCCAGCAGAGCTACCCGATCTCCTGCCTGGAACACGGTGGCCGGGGCCGTGGCAAAGACTTCACCGCCGCGCCGGATGCGCTCGGCAAAGATGCGTGAACCCGCTACTCCACGTTCAGCCTCTGCAACGGTTTTTCCCACAATCTTGCCTCCCGCGGCAATCAGGTATGCGCGCATCGCAATCGGCTGCCATGCCGGGACGACCCCGAGTTTGGTACGTTTCATGCCAAGGCTCGTTTCAACCTTCTTTGCTTCTTCGCGCAGGTTGACTCTAAGCAGCTTCGGTCCCAGGCTGCTGCAAAACCAGATCAGCCCGGCGGTGCCAAAGATGTAACAGACCGCGTCCGCAACAGCGATATGACTAATGAGCAGCTGTTTCTGCGCATCACCCATGGCGAGCCCACGAATGGCTTCACTGGCAGTGCCGATCGCAGGAGATTCCGTCAATGAGCCTGAGAGCACGCCGGCGGCGAAGCCGAGATCGAGTTTCAAGACGCGCGCTACAACGTAAGCCGTCATGAGGCCGACGAATGGCATGAACACGCCCAGCACGCCCCATCGCCATCCGTCTCCTTTCATGCTGCGGAAAAAACTTGGCCCCACGGAATAGCCGATGCCAAATAGGAACAGAAGAAAAAGGATGGACTTGGCCGTATCGGAAACAGGTACGTGGAAGAAATTGCCAATGAGAATTCCACCTAGCAGCGATCCTGTTACGGCGCCTATTCCGGCGCCACGGAACTTCAGGCCACCAATCAAATATCCCAGGCCAATCGCAAGATAGACAGCCATTTCCGGATACTTCTCAAAGAGATGTCCAAGCCATTCCATACGGCCTCCAAAGCCAGCAGACTGCCAAAGGATGTTGCCGCCCTAAGTTTGTTGGGGGAGAAATCCATTTATCCACGCTCCACTGTGCCTTTACCGAGCTTTAGGGGGAACTAGTACTTTTGACAGTTCTGCTGGTCAGGCCCAGGGCGAATGCTGCTGAACGTCGGTCGGAAAATCCATAAAGCAAATGGGCCGCTCTACCTTTATCATGGCGCAGTAGTCATGATAGAAAAGCCTACGATGAGCCGGACTTCCAATTTCACGCTGACCACTCCAGATGGCATTGATCTGTTTGTCTACTGCTGGCTTCCAGCGGAGCAACCGAAGGCGGTGGTCCAGATTGCGCATGGCCTGGCAGAGCATGCGGGACGTTATGCGCGTCTGGCGGACGCTCTCACCTCAGCAAGCTACGCGGTATATGCCAATGACCATCGCGGTCACGGCAGAACGGTGAAATCAGCGGACGATCTGGGCTTTTTTGCGGACCGCGACGGCTGGCGAAAATGTGTGGACGATATGTGGCAGCTCAATCGGCATGTTGCCGTCACGCATCCCGGATTGCCGATTGTAATGCTGGGTCATTCCATGGGATCAACCCTAGCGGAGCAGTTTATGGGAGACCATGGCGATGTGCTGGCGGGAGCAGTGCTTTCAGGCGCCAATGGAAAGCCCACATTTCTGGCTAAAATCGGCGGCGCTGTTACGTGGGCAGAGCGCGTTCGGCTGGGACGGCGAGGAAAAAGCAAGCTGGTCCAGTCGCTCACCTTTGATGCCTTCAACAAACAATTTGCGCCCACAAGAACGGCGTTCGATTGGCTGTCGCGAGATCCGGCGGAGGTGGATAAATATGTTGCCGATCCACTGTGCGGATTTTCCGCGACCGTGCAACTTTGGATTGACCTGCTCAGCGGATGGGCCACAGTGTCGCGCAGGCCCCATCAAAACCGTGTGCCAAAGGCATTGCCCGTGTATCTGATTGCTGGCGGGCGCGATCCGGTGAGCGGCAACACCCGCCAGTTAGGGCCGTGGATGGCCGAACATCGCGCCGCGGAGCGCGTGAATTTGACGCACAAGTTCTATCCTGACGCCCGCCACGAGTTATTCAATGAGACGAACCGCGATGAAGTGACTGGTGATCTGATCGGCTGGCTGAATAAGGTTGTTGTGAAGTCTGCTGGCAGCGCTGCGGAGTAATACAAGTCTCGCGCACATTCTTACGCTTTGTCCGTAGCACCTGGCGCGCATCTATGAGTGAAGATCGCGCTGAAATAACCATCGGATCCAGGAAGCCCTGGTCTTTCAAGCCGCACCGAAACCTATAACTTTTGACAGTTCCTCCATGGGCTGGTTTCTCCTATTTTTGTAAATAACGGAAACCAGAACATGGTGGCGTACGCCCCGTTAGAAGGCAGGAGATTCAGCACAACGGAGAGTGCATGACAATATCTGAAAAAACGGCTCGTTGGGCAAGCCGCGCCGTCGTGCTTCTGCTGTTGGCAGTCTGCGGATGCGGTAGCTCTCCCAGGATCGTGGTGGTTTCTCCGCAAGCGAATATTGCATTCACGTCTTCGCGTTCGCTCAACGGCATTGACCAGGCCAATTCAGCTACCAACATATGGCTCACGGATTCCACGGGTGCCGCGTTAAAACCGTTGACCGCACTCACCAATGGTTCGTCCGCTTCGCCGGCGTGGTCTCCCAATGGCGCCAAGATCGCGTTTGAGTCATTTCGGGCCCTGGACGGAAGCAATCTGGCGATCCCGGCAGCAAACATCTGGGTCATGAATGCTGATGGCTCCAATGCAATGCCGCTGACAAGACTTAATGCCGAAACCGTTTCAAGCACTCACTCAGCCTGGTCGCCTGACGGAAACAAGATCGCCTATGACTCCACGCGCGCACTTGATGGGCGGAATCTCGCGATAAACAGCGTGAATATCTGGGTGATGAATGCTGATGGAACTGGCGGGGTGCCGTTGACGACGCTCAGGGCCACCGCGGCGTCCAGCGTTTCTCCCGTGTGGTCGCCTGACGGAAAGAAGATTTTGTATACGTCTTCGCGCGCGTTCAACGGATTTGATGTTGCGATTGCCGTAAGAAATATCTGGGTGATGAATGCCGACGGAAGCGGTTCGCAACCCTTAACAACGCTTACTGCTGCTTCAAGTTCCGATCCGGCGTGGTCTCCTGACGGAACAAGAATTGCGTATATGTCAGCACGCGCTCTCGACGGCAGCAACGATGTGGGCGCAGCCAACATCTGGGTGATGAATGCCGATGGTTCCGGCGCAACGCCGCTGACCAGAATTACAACTGTTTTCGATCTGACCACGGTGTCTCCGCTGTGGTCACCGGATGGCCGCAAGATTGCCTATGTGTCTTCACGCGCGCTGGATGGCAGCGATAATGGAAGCAGCATGCTCAATATCTGGGTGATGAATAATGATGGTAGTAACCCCCGGCCTCTTACCAGGTTGATCGCGGCTTCCAGCTATCAGCCGGCCTGGTCATCGGATGGCAGCACAATATTGTTTTGCTCAACGCGCGCGCTCGATGGCAGTGACGCTTCCACTACCTATGGAACATTGAACATCTGGATGATGAACAGCGACGGCACAGGCGCTAAACCTCTGACCAGAAGCATCGCTTCTGGAGCCGACAGCGCCGGCCCGCAGTTGAAGCCCTAGCACGCGAAATACTGCCTAATATCTTCTTTGCACGACGTGTCGTTGAAATGCTGGCGCAAGAATTTGATAGCGACGTGAAATATGACTCCTTCTCTGTTTCGAGTAACGGAGCATAGACAGATTGCAAAATGAAGAGTCCAAAGCCAGCATCATTAAGAGCAGCTAGCAACCCGAAAACAATGGCGGATCGAACCCGGCATGCTTTTGCCCGATCGCGGACAACGACCGTGCCTTAAGATCTACCACGGCAAAGCGCAGTTCGCTCGTGTAGCTGCTGCCCTTCGCGTCCCGCAGCCATAATTGTTGGGAACCGGGAAGCATCTCTGAAAAGATGATCTCTTCACCTTCTCCGCTCGAAGAATTCATGCGGCGGATCGCGCGGCACAGAATTTCCACCAGCACGGGGCTTTCCATGTCCACATAGAACGGTTTTACCTCCAAAGCGCTTTTCACAAATAATTTCCGCGGCAGGCTGTGGCTTTTCATCCATCTTCTGGCCTCCAGAAAACGTTTGCCTTCATCTTTTTCCGCTGCGAAATCCAGGTCGCCGTTGCGAAAGCGCCACGTTTCGCGATGAATCACCAGCTTATCGATCAATACGCGGGGAGCATGCCGCAATGGCGGAATCCACGACGCCTTATTCATTACAAACGCAAAAAGAAGATCGGAAAACGCTTCAAGAATGTGAAAACGCCGTCCATCAGCAACGCTGACCACTTCAATCGTTTCATCGTGCTCAGTCAGCACGAGTCCGCTGATAGGGTGGGAATCGTGTCCGCTGGGAGCAATGGCATCCGGCGTGGTGGCCAGGAAGTAATCTGCCGGGCGCAACACGCCTTCACTGGTTCTGACCGTTGTGAATGGGTTCGCATGCGTGTTGAGAATTTTGAAACAGCTGGAAGCCAGGTCCCATTGCGTCGCTTCAACCAGTTCGTGGCGGTTGGGATGTTGCTTGACCAGCGCGGCATGGCACAGAGTATTTTTTCCCGCATGCACTTCACCTAATACATATAGCAACTCGCCTCTGCTAGCAGCCTCCTCATCCTCCGCTGCCAGCATAAGGTCAGGACAAAAATAGCGCACAGGATAATATCCGGCGCCGAGTTCGGGGAACAGCTGTTCCACCTTTTCCTTCAGATCATCGCTTTTAAGTTGGACCATCGAATCTTGTTGCCCGATCGCCAAAATTTCGTCCCACTTCTGGCGAAAGAGTTTCTCTACTTCGTCCAACGATGAAGCGTTGAGAAGTTTTGGCTCCGTATAGTTCCACCAATCCTGCAATCGAACGCCGCTGCTGGATTGGGCCACAGCAAGCTCACGATATGTCTGCACAAACAATCGCTGAAATTCCAGCGCTGTTGATTGCATGAACCAGCGCAAACTTTTCAGAAGAAGCGAGAGGGCCGGAGCAATTGGGCTGAGTAGATCGGGCGCGATTCGGATTCCTAAATCTCTCTGGCAATCTTCATAGACAACTGTTCGTCCGCCATAGGTGGTTCCTGGATTTCGATTTCCCTGAACATTTGTGATCTCTTCAAAAACAAACTCAACGTTGCGCATTGCCCGATTCAGTCGGTTTGGATCGCCGGCAGTGCCCTCTACTTCCCTGCGCGCCGCTTCAATCTTGTCCAGATGGTTGAGCGCTGTTGTGCGAAGCTCAGGGTCACCAACCCTGAGCAGTTGCTCGCGCAGAGCGATTTCTGAATTGACTTCAACCGGAACCAGAAACCGCCAGACGAGGACACCCTCGTCGGCTTTGGCTTTTAGCACCGCACGCAGGTCCTGCTGACTGCAATCGCAAAGTCGCGGATCGGCGTGGATTGCATGCAATATTTCTTGCGGTAATACTTTGCCATTGCATCGGGATAGTATTGCCTGCTCCAGTTCAGAAAGCGCGACAGGCGAGAAACCAGGACGCTGCAACATTCCCTTCTCGATGAAAGCGTCGGGAATAAGGCGAGGGGAAATCCACCAATCCATGCCCTTCAGCTGCGAAATGCCGGCTGCAACTTTATCGATTGCCCAATTTTCAAAATAGGTCTGGCGTCGTTTGGTCAGCGAAGGCCCATAACTGAGTTCGATCACGCGCGAGCCAGACTCAATCCTGCCCCAGGCCACCGGTCCAAAGAACCCGATGGTGTCATTTTTCACGCAATATCGCTGGGCATAGTTGGCTACAAGTTCCTCATGATTGCGTTGCCGCTGATTTCTCAGCACTCCTCCGTGCTCACGCGCAACAGATTGCAGGGCGGTTTCAAATGCCTGCCGATTTTGCCAGACAACTGCTTCCTGGAACTTCGGGTCGCACGCAAATTGCCGCAATGTTTCTGTTTGGGCGGATAGAGACTGCTCGAAGCTCTGGACCCATTCGGCATTGAGACGCTCACACGCCTGCATCGCATCAGAGATTTCATGGAACATCCGCTGGATCTCTGGAAAAAAGTCTTCGGTGCGCGGTATCTTGCCTTCCGCGAGCCGACGCCGCGCGTTGAGCACAGTCTTAAACATTGCGCTATAACGATCTTCGCCTTGCCGGCGCAGCTCGTCCATTGTTTTATTTAAGGTGCGGATGGCATTTTGAAATAGCGATTGGACACGCTCCTCTGCCAGTATCAGCGCGTCTGCTGCAGCAGCGCAGGCCGGCGCAAGTCCCTCAATCCGTTCTGCCGGAAAACCGGCTCCGCGCAACACAAACCAGCGCCAGATCCCCCATTCAAAGGGAACCAGTATCTCTAAGTGCGGCGGCAAAGCATGGCTCGGACCGGGCATCAGTAAATCCCCGGATCGCAGCGATTTCCCAAAATGATTTTCGCCATATCTTATTAAACAATTACCCTGCAATTTCAAACTATTCCCTTTATATACTGTTCCGCATGGCTGACTTGAAGCAGGATGGCATCGCCTCCAGGGGGCAGCAAGGTTCTGTCCCTCCTTCGTTTGTAAAGGTCTTTATACTTTGGATTTCGATCATCGCGCTGGCCATCCTCTCTATAAGAGCATTGCATGCGCCTCAGCCGTTACCCGCAACCGCTCCTGAAAATGAATTTTCTGCAGAGCGGGCGCTCGTCCACGTGCGAGAAATTGCTGCCGTACCCCATCCTCTCGGCTCACCAGCGGATGCCGCGGCGCGCAATTATTTGGTGACGCAGCTTACCAATCTTGGTTTGCAACCACAGATTTTTCCATCCATTGGCGTGGATCCCACCGCACGCCTGATCATAGCTGGAAAAACAAATGACATTGTGGGACGCCTTCCCGGCACAGCATCTGGCCCGGCAATTATCTTAATGGCGCACTATGATTCAGTTTACCGCGCTCCGGGCGCCGGAGATGATGCATCTGGCGTAGCTTCTATTCTTGAAATTCTTCGGGCACTCAAGCAGGGCCCGCCCATCCAGCGCGACGTCATCGCGCTATTCACAGATGGAGAAGAGGCTGGACTCCTGGGGGCTGAAGCCTTTGCCCATTCGCACCCCTGGATGAAAGATGCTGGTCTCATCCTGAACTTTGAGGCGCGTGGTAATCGTGGGCCCTCGCTTCTTTTTGAAACCAGTAGGAATAACCGGCCGCTCATTGAGGCCGTTGCCCATGTCGCGCCGTACCCCGTCGGTTCATCCTTGTTTTATGAACTGTACAAAATCCTTCCCAATGACACTGATTTCACTGTTTTTCGTCCGGCCGCAATTCCCGGGCTGAATTTCGCTTTTGGTGAAGGTCTTGAGGCCTACCACTCTCCCCTTGATACTTCCGATCATCTCAGCCTTGCTTCTCTCCAACACCACGGCTCCTATGGATTGGCGCTGACTCGTTATTTCGGGCAGGTCGATTTAGCAGCGCTGCGGAATTCCCGAGACGACGACGTATTCTTCGATTGGTTTGGCAGCAGGCTGGTCACATACTGCCAGCGTTGGGTGCTTCGCGGACAGATATTCGTCACACTCTTGTTCGCAGTGACGCTCATTCTTGCATTCCGCCGCCCTCAATTTAGCAGGCGGCAATTTTTTCTTGCCCTGCTTGCTTGCCTCGCGATTCTTATTCTGCTGGCTGCCGCCGTTGCCGCCGCGTGGTGGCTCATTTCCTTCGTTCTTGCCGGTCGCCGGATCATTGGCGATTGTCCTTCAAATCTTTTTCTTCTAAGCGCACTCATGCTTTTCGGCGCGTGCGTGGGAATGCTCCTGGTTGGCTTTTTCCGCAGACGTCTCGGCGGCCAGGAACTCTCTCTAGCAGCTTTGTCGCTGTGGTTCGTTTTGAGCTGGCTCCTCGCGCTTAAGATCTCCTCCGGAAGTTACCTTTTGTTCTGGCCTTTGCTGCTCGGACTGCTGGGCAATGCTGCTTCCAACTTTGGCAAAAAATCCACAACACATCCATCCACAACACACTGGATACGCAATCTCCCTGCCCTCGTGGCAGCCATTCTCCTGTTTGCGCCGGTCATTTATCTGGTGTACATATTCCTGACTTTGCAGATGATCTCCGCGGTAGCGTCGGCCCTGCTGCTCGCCTTGTTCCTCCTGATATCGCTTCCCACACTTGGGTCATCATCTGTCGCATCCAGGGGATGGGCGTCGGGATTTCTTGCGGTCGCCGCGGTGGTTTGTCTCGGCTGTGGCGTTGCTCTTTCGGGATACAGTTCGGAACATCCTCGACCAGACAGCATTGTTTACAGTCTCAATGCAGACGACAATAGCGCAGTCTGGATCAGCTACGATCGGAAGCCTGACGATTGGACGCATCAGTTCTTCGGCGCCAACAAGCCTGCGCCGCATCCTTTGCCGGACTATCTGGCTGGATTAACGCGACCGCTGATCTCGGCCGGCACGCCCGCGATTCCCCTGCTGCCGCCTCTTATCGAAAATGTCGAGCACAAGCAGGAGGACGGCCTCCACCGGCTGAAGCTAAGACTTAGATCGCAGCGAAAAGCCGAAATGCTGTACGTGAGATTTCCTGACGATGTTCAACCCGTCGCGGCAAAAGTGGCGGGGAGAGATGTTGCGGTGCATAAAGGCAGCCGCTTTGGCCTGACCTTGTACGCAATGGGAGATGAAGGCGTGGAACTTGAACTCACGGTCCAAGGTCCTTCCGCTCTTTCATTCTGGGTAATGGACCGGTCCTATGGCCTGCCAGTAAATACGCAGCCGCGTCCATCCAGCATCATTGGAATGGATGGCAGCGATGCAACCTATGTTTGTCGCAAATATGTTTTGTAAATACTCTATTCGTGCCGCAAAGCTCTGATTGGATTCACGCGGGCAGCGCGGGCAGCGGGAACGAAAGCGGCAATCGCGGCCACAATCGCAAAAAGTCCAACGGCGCTCAGGATTGTAAGCGGATCGAGTGTGCTGAGACCGTAAAGCCGGCCGGCAATCAGTCGAGCGCAGGCAAATGTCAGCACGATCCCGAACACCGATCCGATAGCGAGCATCATTCCAGTCTCTCGCAATACCATGCCGATTACCCTTCCCGGCGCTGCGCCCAGCGCCATACGGATGCCAATCTCATTCGTTCGCCTGGCTATGCCGTAGGAAAGGACTCCATAGAGACCTCCGGCGGCCAGCAATAATCCCACCATACCAAAAACGGCGCAAAGCCTTGCCATCATTCGCGGTTGAGACATGGTGCTCTCCAGCGACTCCACTAGGGGGCGCTCCTTGGTCGGATACAGTTTCGCATCAGCATTTACGATGGTCTTGCGCACCGCATCCAGCATATATTTAGGATCGCCCGCGGTACGGATCTCAAACGTGGCCCACTCGTTTGGCCCACCCATTCCCTGATCGCCGGGAACGTAAAAGCGCGGCGGCACGTCTCCACGCAAAGCGTGGTCACGGACATTCCTCGCCACTCCCACTACCTCCATGATATTTTTCTCGTTACCTGGGTCCTGTGTAATGTGCCTTCCAATCGGGCTACGCCCGGCAAAAAATCGATTGGCGAATGCTTCATTAATTACGGCTACATGCGGCGCGGCGGGGCCATCAGACACTCCGAGTTCTCGGCCTCGCAGCAGAGGCACGCCAAGAGTGGAAAAATAACCGGGGCCTACCATGTCAAACCGTGACGTTTTTTCGTCTTCGTTTTGTGGAGTGAATCCTTCCACGGCAATTTCATCGTCAGCTTCAGACCCGCTGAAAAGTCCATTGATGGAATAACTCACGGCTTGCACGCCGGGCAAGGCCTGCAATCTGGCATTCAGGTCACGCCACAGGTTGGATAATTGCGGCCCCTTATAACCGGCCGTTACGCCATCCACCGTTATGAGCAAGAGCTTCTCTTTTGGATAACCTAACCCGACCGATTGCAGATTCCAGATGGTACGCAGAAATAATCCGGCCAGAATTACCGCAAGCAATGAGAGCCCAATCTGCCCTACCACAAGGCCCTGCGTAAGTTTCACCTTCCCCGTTGAAGCGGTGGCATGACCGCTATCGCGCAGGCTATCGTTCAAGTCAATGTTTGTTCCGCGAAGTGCGGGCGCCAATCCAAAAATGATTCCAGAAAAGACCACAGCAAAGAGAGTGAACCACAATACTTTCCCATCCAGTGCTGGCGTAAGTTCCAGGCCATTCGGCCCACTGGCCAAAAATATGATCAGAAGCCGTGAAGCACCCCAGGCCAGCAGCAGAGCAAAAAGACCTCCAAGGAATGAGAGCACAAGGCTCTCAGTCAGGAATTGCCTTATGATGCGTGCCCGGGTGGCGCCGATGGAAAGCCGGAGCGCCACTTCTTTGCTTCTGTTGGAGCCTCGAGCCAGCAGCAGGTTGGCTACATTAATGCATGCGATTGCCAGCACCACAATTGCGGCTCCCAGCAACAGGAACAGTTGTTGTGAAAAATCGTTCCTGTTTGCGAAGACGCCCGTGCGCGCTTCATGCAGCACCAACCGCTGGTCCAGTGCCTGTCTCCGCAATTCAGGAGAAAGTGAAGTGGGATAACTGTTTTCGATAGCCTGCCGGAAGAGAACATTTATTTCAGTCTGCGCCTTGCTTGAACTCACGCCGGGCTTAAGACGTCCGAACGTGTGCAGCCACATGATTTTTTCAGCACTCTGTGACAAATTTTCACTCAGCCAGTCTCGCCCGGGAATGACCATCGGCTGCATCATCACGGGCATCCAGAAATCGGTACTCTCTCCCACCGTTTCACCGCGAAACCCACGCTTAGCAACAGCGATCACCGTCAGACTGGCGTTCCCAACCTGAATCGCCGTGCCCAACACTGTCGGTTTTCCGCCAAACCGGCTTTGCCAGTAATCGTAGCTAATCACGGCATAAGGATCCTGCCCGGGACCTTTTGCGTCGCTGGATGTAAAGAACCTTCCTATCGCGGGTTGAAGACCCAGGACTGAAAAGTATCCTTCAGAAACCAGGCGTCCTCGCGCTTCTTCAATCGGGCCACCGCCAATGCGCACGTGCCAGCGATTGAGGTCCGCCTCTGTTGCGAACATCCCGGAGAGGCTGGTGGCATGATCGCGCAATTGAGCAAACTCGGCAAAGGTCATGAGGTGCCGCTCGCCCGTATTTAGTCCGGTAGTGACGCCTGACGCATTAGGATCAGTAAACATGACCAGTTCCTGCGGATTGGCCACCGGCAACGATTTCAGCAAAGCTGCATCCATCACACTGAAGATCGCTGTGTTCGCGCCTATTCCAACGGCTAGAGAACTCACCGCGACAATCGTAAACAGAGGATTTCGGACGAACTGCCGAAGCGCGTAAAGCACGTCGCGCAGAATGGTATTCAACCAGGAAACTCCTTGCATTGTTCGCTTTCCTCAAAGAACAATTTTTCGCGATGCTGACTACGGGCGAAAGCTCTCTTCCAAAATGCCCTCGTTTTTGGCTTGAGCACCTTGTCCTCTTCGAATCCAGAAATGAGCGACGATTGCGGTCAGGACCACGACTATGACGGCGATATAACAAAGGTTGCGCATTCCCAGCCATGTCGCCAGCAATCCGCTGCTGCCAAATGAAGCAAGCTGCACAATAAGAAAGACGGACGTAGCTGTGCTCGTCACACGCCCCAGCATCTCAGGAGGGACTTCTTCCAGGGCGAACGTCTGAGCGCTCAGGAAAACCAGCGCTGCGCCTGCACCCAATCCCACGCTGGCGGCCAGGGTTGTGATCGGCATTGCCCAGACCCCGAGGACGAACACAGAAACTGCCTGAACCAAAAACCCGGCATTGATAATGCGCGGTCGCGGTTGTCTTTGGGCGAACCTGCCTACAAGCATCGCGCCCAGGATGGTGCCGACGCCCAGCGCTGAAGTCACGCTTCCAAACATCTTTGCGCCGCCCCCAAGCAGGTCCCTGACATATACCGCGAACAAAGCCTCGAAGATCGCCACCGCGCCGTTGGCAATGGCAATTGTAAGCACCAGTACGCGGGCCACTGGGTGTCCGGCAATAAATTTGAGACCAGCCTTCAGGTCCACCCAGATGCTCTTGCTGGTGGGAACATCGCGAATCGTTTTGCGTTCAATGCGAATCGTAGAAACCAACAGCGCCGAAACGATGAATGATGCAGCATCCAGGTAAAAACAATTCCTCACACCGAGCCACGCTACGGCAAATCCAACAACTGCGGGAGCGAATACCTGGTTCAGTTGCAGCGTCTGCACGTTGATGGAGTTGGCAACCAGCAGCTCATTCTCACCGAGGATCAAGGGAAGTAATGCGGTCTGGCCTGGAAGAAAAAAGCAAGAGGCAGCGCTGAGCCCCGCCATGAGCAGATACATCTGGTACAAATGTCCTGAGAATGCCAGCAGCGCCGCAAGCACCGCGCAGATAAGATCGCAAATAATCAGTGTCCGCTTTAGACTTGAGCGATCAACTACAGCTCCTGCCAGCGGGCCCAGAAGGATTACCGGAACGGAGAAAGAGACCATCACCATGGACGTTTCAGCCGCGCTGCCATGGCGTTGAAAAGCGATCAGGCTGAACAAGGGCAGCACGGCAAGCCAGTCTCCGATGCTGCTGATAAAACGGGCCAGCCAAAGCGCAAAAAAGGACCGCGTTCGCAGCACCTGGCTGAATGTGACCCGGGTTGTTCCAGCGCAAGCCTTCAGCGGCTCCATAAATAGAATCTCTGTTTCCCTGTCCGCGTCTGCTGTTCGACGTCTGGATCAGGAATTAAATTGCTCCCGCAGTTGGTAACCAGTGGGAGCTTCATGCAAAAGATCCAGCACATCGCGCCGCAGGGCATGCAGAAGGTCATTGGAGGTGTGGATATAAAAATGATCACCGGGAAACATCCGGACCTTGAATGCTCCTGAGGTTTGTTTCTGCCACTCCCTCAGGTTTGCCGCAGGCACATGAGCATCCTGCAATCCACCATAAGCGCAGATATTGCAGGTAAGCGGCGGCTCAGGCTCATACTCATATGTTTCCACAAGTTCAAAATCCGCCCTGATGGTCGGCAAAAAGAATTCCTTCAGCTCAGGACTGTCGAGCAACTCCAGGGGCGTGCCGTTCAAGCGACGCAGCTCGGCTATGAATTCCGAATCTGGAAGATTGAAAACAGGAGGATCGGGATCGGGAACCTGTGGCGCGCCACGTCCGGAAAGAAACAACGCAAGCGGAGCAGGTTGACCTCGACGGCGAAGTTCACGTGCAAGTTCAAAGCTGATGACAGCGCCCATGCTGTGTCCCCAGAACGCGAATGCGGGAGGGATTTCAGGAATAATGGCGTCAGCCAAAGCGGTTATCAGCGGTTTATATTGCTTGAACGGCGGCTCCCCGATGCGCGTCGCCCGGCCTGGCAAACACGCAAGCGAGAGCGCTGCTTTTGGCGCAAAATGCCGTTGCCAGCTGCGGAATACCTGTGCGCTTCCCCCAGCATAGGGAAAGCAGTACAGCCGGAGCGCGCCGTCTCTTCCTCCCGGAAGATTTTCAAACCACATTGATTTCTTCATCGCGCTCCTAGGATTTCTTGCTCATCGCTTCGATCAGGCTTTTTGGACGCATATCAGTCCAGTTCTCTTCCACCCAATCCAGACATTCTTCTTTCTTCCCTTTTGGACCCACTGCGGACCAGCCCGCCGGAACTTCCTTAAAGGTGGGCCACAAGGAGTACTGCCCCTCATGGTTCACCAGGACCATGAACTCACCGTTCTCATTTTCAAATGGATTTGCCATGCAATTCACCTTTCTCTTAATTTATTTTCTTGTCTTTATGTGCAGCCTGCGCCGAAGCTGTTATTTCCTTGAGCTTCTGGTTCAGGATTTTTCCAATCATTTTTATCGGCGCTGGCTCCGTCATCTCATAGTGCTTACAGTGAACGGTATGGGTTTCCAGCTTGCCGCTGATGTAAGGCTGCCAGGCGCTGGGCAATCGGTACTCGCCTTCCTTAACGTCCGCAAAAAAGAACAGGATGTCACCGTCGTAATGGCCGGCCCTGAATTTCTGCTCCAAAATCGAATTGTGCAGAAGCATCTGCATGTTTCGCCGCGCGATTCTTTCATCGAAGTCGGCTGGAATCTGCCCCGCACGCTTGGCCGCGAGGTAGACAGCGGTAAAGTCCAGCGGCCCGTCACCCATGTCGCCTAAATCCAGACCCAGCATGGGCACGATCTCTTTCATCAACTTCTCTTCCGTCATTGGGGATGATTGCCGCTCTTCTGTCGATGGATAACTATCCATGATGCCGAGCAGTGCTACGCATTCTCCCATCTGCTGCAAACGGCACGCCATGGCATACGCCACCACGCCTCCAAAGGACCATCCCAGCAGGTGATATGGCCCTTGCGGCTGGATCCGCTGAATCGCATTTACATAGTCTTCAGCCATCTCCTCGATGGTGGCTGCATAAGGCACATCGTGTGCAACACCAGGGGCCTGAAGACCATAGATGGGTCGCTGCACTTCAAGTTCTCGCATCAGTCCGGCATAGTTCCAACTGAGTCCGCCTGCGGGATGCGCACAGAACAGTGGCGGCAGATTTCCCTGCGACCTTAATGGCAAGAGCTGCTCAAAGGCGCTTTCAGGAGAACTCTGCGCATTGAGCCGTGGCGCAAGCTGTGCGACCGTGGGGGCTTCAAACAGCGTGCGAATGCGCAGTTCTACTCCGAACGCCGCGCGTATCTGGCTGACAAGCCGGGTTGCGAGCAGTGAATGGCCTCCTAGGGCAAAGAAATTATCCTCAATCCCCACTCTGCGCACCCCAAGAACCTCACCAAACATCTGGCATAGCAAATTTTCGTCAGGCGTGCGCGGCTCGCGATAGCTCTCATGCAACTCATGCGCCGGTGTGGGCAATGCTTTGCGGTCTACTTTGCCATTTGCATTCAATGGCCATGAGGGCATCGTGATGATACTTGCAGGCACCATGTACCCTGGGAGAATTTGTTGCAGATGCTCTTTGAGTTCAGCAGCCAACTCCAGGTCATCGGCCGCCTGCGCGGGCCAGTTGGCAAAACGCAGATAAAACTCAGGGGTTGCTTCCTCCAATTTTCTGCTCGAATCCCATCTGGGATTGAAGATCGCGTCATACACGCCGTCGCTCCCAAATCCCTGCCATGCCAACTCGACTCCTAGTTCATGGGACAGCTGCACTAGAGTATTCGGGTGCTCGCCTGCCGCCGCTTCCACAGCCGCCTGAATCTGGCTGGCATTAGAATTGCCCTCGCCACTCGATAGCATTCGAAACGCTGCAACCGAACTTGATACGCGGGAGTCAGGAATTCCACGAACTCCGATCAAACTCTCGCCGCTGCTCGCAAATCGCTCGCGTAGTTCTTGCCGCCACGCACCAGCCTTGTCCCATTCGATCCATCCGTTCGGCTGCGTTATCAGGTATTTTTCGCCGATGCCAAGAGCCACGTCGTAGCGGTAACGGCTCAATTCGTTGTCATAATCGCCGGCTTTCAAGGCGACGGTTGCGCGGCCAATTCGCGGCCACCGTTGTGCGAGTTCCTGAAAGATTGCCGCATCCAGAAGCAGCTCTTCTTCCTTCTGCGTGGACTGAAGCACCAACTGACGCAGCCGCTCCGACGTCATGGATCCGGGAGCTTTGTGCATTTGTACCGACGCGGCAAATGCTTCGAGCAGCGCAAGGTTGCGGACATCGCCCAGGAAGATATGCCCACCCTCGCACGTGACACGCACTGCCTGCTCAAGCACCTTAAGGAAGTAAGTGATGCTGGGAAAATACTGGACCACCGAATTGAGGATGACGAGGTCAACACTGCCATCCTGCAGGAACTCAAGTTCGTGGGCCAATCCCTGGCGCAACTCCACTCTAGAGAGATCAGGCCGCTGACGAACATATCCGCCAAGCTGCTCAATCACAGAGGCAGAAAAATCAATGCCGGTATAGCTCTCGCAGCTCGGGGCAATCCGGGTAAGCAACAGGCCGGAGCCACAGCCAATCTCCAGCACTCGCCGCGGCTGTAATTCCTGAATACGAGAGACAGTTTCCGCCACCCACAAACGCATTTCCTCCGCAGGGATGGGTTCGCCTGTATAGCTGCTATTCCAGCCGGCAAGGTTAAAGTCGCCGGCAAAAGAAGAGCTTTCACCGTAGGTGGATTCATACAACTCGCGCCAATGTTCCACCTGACCCGACTGCGATTCTGCGGAATCTGCAAGGCGCGGGACCACGTATCCCAGCAACTGCTTGCTTTCGTGCTCCCCGCTGACTACAACCAACGCGTCCGCCACGCGCTGGTGCTGCTTCAGCGCCGCTTCAATTTCCGCTGGTTCGATTCGATAGCCGCGAATCTTCACCTGGTGATCAGCGCGCCCCACATACTCCAGCAGACCGTCTACGCGTCTGCGCGCAAGGTCGCCAGTGCGGTACATCCTGTCGCCGGGCTCGCCAAATGGATTTGCGACAAAGCGCTCCGCCGTCAGCCCCGGTCTGCGCAAATATCCTCGCGCCAAATTTGTGCCTGCAATGTAGAGCTCTCCAGTAACACCAAGAGGCACTGGCTGCAGAAACGTGTCGAGCACGTAGAGTTGTGTATTCGCGATTGGACCGCCTATCGGCACAGCCCCAGTAAACGGGTCGTCTGCTGCTACCTGATAGACGCAGCAACCGACTGTCGCTTCAGTAGGTCCGTATTCGTTGATCAGCCTTGTATCCGGAGCATTGATGCGCCAAAGAGTGAGGCTTTCGTAATTCAGGGCCTCGCCGCCAATCACAAGCGCGCGCGAACTTTGCTTCATCTGTTCAGCCGTAAGGCTGTTGTTGAGCATCTCCATGTGAGCGGGCGTCAACTTTACCAGCGTGAGATCTTTGCTGCCTTGCACAATTTCAACCAGATTCTCCACATCGCGCTGCCCGCGCGTAAAGATCACAGCACGCCCCGTCAATAGCTGAGGAAAGATGCTGGTAACCGTCAGATCAAAGCCGATTGAGCTGTGTACGGGCGCGCCGCTTCCCTGCGATGCATTGTATTTTTGTGCGCTCCATTGCAGATAATTGTTAAGCCCCTCATGAGTCACGACTACGCCTTTGGGCGCTCCAGTTGAACCTGACGTATAGATAACGTAAGCAGGATGCCCTGAACACAATGGCGCAACGCGGTCAGCATCCACAGGGTCGTGGTGAGGCAATTTTTTCAAGTGCGCGATTGTATCTGGCGCATCCACCATCAGCAGCTTCGCTGTTTCCGGTATTGCCGTGCGCATTGATTCCTGAGTGAGCACTAGAGCAGGGCGAGCGTCGGACAGCATGTACTCAAGCCTGCCGCGAGGCATTTCAGCGTCAAGGGGCAGGTATGCGGCTCCGGATTTCAACACCCCGAGAAGCGCGACGATCATCTCCGACGAGGGTTCCGGCAAAATCGCCACCGTGTCTTCCGGCCCAATTCCTTCACCAATTAAATGATGAGCCAACTTGTTTGCTTGTTCGTTCAACTCGCGATAAGAAAGGATGGTTTTACCGCATACCACCGCCGCAGCTTCGGGGCTCTTAGAAACCTGCCGTTCAAATGTGTTCAGCAGAGACGTCTCCGCCAGTGGTTGCGCCGTCGCATTCACATCACGCAGCAACAGCTGCCGCTCGTCGCTGGTAAGCATGTCCAGCGCATGGAGAGGAGCGGCTGGTACCGCCACAATTTCATCCAGCAGCTTTACGTAATGCTGCGCCATCTGCTCCATGCGCGGATGATCAAACAGTCCCTTGTTGAAGAGCCAGTAAAAGCCTATTTCATTTTCAAATTCAAAAACGTGTAACTCCAGGTCAAACCGGACCAGCAGCTCGTCGCCGCCAATTCGCTCCACCTCTAAGCCCGAAAGTTGCTGGCTGCCCATGGGCGCGTTTTGCAGCGCGAAGACCACTTGGAAAATGGGCGTCTTATTCAGGCTGCGCTCCGGCGAGAGCACTTCGACCAGGCGCTCAAATGGCACATCCTGATGCTGGTACGCTTCGAGCGCAATTTTACGCACGTCGGCCAGCAGTTCCTTGAAACTCTGCTGCGGGTCCAGCCGTACACGCATGACCAGCGAATTCACAAAGAACCCGACCAGGTCTTCCAATTGCGCTTCACGCCGATTGGCAATTGGCGAACCGACGACGATGTCATCCTGCCCGCTATACCGGCTGAGCAGCACGGCAAACGCGGAAAGCAATGTCATGTAGAGAGTGGCCTGGTTCGCCTGGCTGAGCTGCTTTACCGCGTTCACCTGGTGGCCGGAAAGCGTGGCACTGCAATAATCCGCTTTATAGGTTTGCATTGCCTGCCGCGGACGGTCCCTTGGCAATTCAAGCTGCTCCGGGATTCCTTGCAGTTGTTTCTTCCAATAATCCACGTCGCGGGCCAATGCGTCTTCATCCAGCCACTTTCTCTGCCAAAGGGCAAAATCGGCGTACTGGATTGCCAGCGGACGCAGTGGGTTCTCGCGGCCTTGCTGAAATGCTTCATACAGCAGCATGAACTCACGGTTGAATACGCTTTGCGACCACCCGTCAGACACGATGTGATGAAAATTGCGCAGCAGGACGTGGTCGCGCTCGCTGACTTTGATGAGCTTCATCCGCAGCACCGGACCGGTTGCCAGATTGAATGGCTCTTCCCATTCCCGGCGCATGATCTCAAGAGCGCGATCGCGTTGCTCTTCTTCGCGCAAGCCGCTGAGATCTTCAAGCGGAAGTTCCAATGCGCGCGGCGGCTCGATAATTTGCGCCGGCTCGCCTTCAATCTGGGCAAAGTGCGTGCGCAGGCTTTCATGGCGTTCAACAATCGTGTCAATGGCGCGCTGCAGCGCCTGAAGATCAAGTGTGCCGCGCAACCGGAGCGCCTGCGGCATATTGTATTCCGCACTGCTCCCCTCAAGCTGGTCAATAAACCAGAGGCGGCGCTGCGCATAGGAGAGAGGAATGCGTTCCGGCCTTGTCTGCGGAACGAGCGGAGCGCGCACCTTATCGGCCTTGCTGACATGTTCCGCCAGCAAACGAACCGTTGGCGCTTCAAACAGCGTGCGCAGAGGGAGTTCGACTCCAAAACTTGTTCGGACCTGGCTCACCAGCCGAGTTGCCAACAGCGAATGACCACCCAGCGCAAAGAAATCATCCTCAGCGCCCACGCGCTCCAGTGACAACACGTCAGCGAATATCGAACATAGAATCTCTTCCTGCGGGGTGCGTGGAGAAACGTAGCTTTCCCTGCGCCGGTCCGGAGCAGGCAGTGCGCGCCGGTCAATCTTGCCGCTCGGCATGAGCGGCCATGAGCCAACCAGGACCAGTGCTGAAGGAACCATGTAGTCCGGCAAAGATCGCCGCAAATGGTCCTGCAATTCCGGCGCCAGCTTTGCGTCTTCCGCTGCCAGAGCGGGATCGTTTCCATACTTCCGATAGTAAGTCGGCGGCAAATCTTTCTCTGCCTTCTTCTCTCGCCAGCGTGGATTAAAAATGGCGTCGTATGTTCCGGTGGAAGAAAATGCGCGCCGTTGCATTTCCACACCCGTCTCAGAAGCCAGCCGCATCAGCAGATTTGGATCTTCGCCGCTTGTCGCAGCAGAAGCCTCCACAATCTCTCCCGCCGTGCTCTTGAGGTTCTGATCGAGCATTTCCAATGCTGCAACTGCCGGTGCAGCGCGGCCATCTCTTATTGCTCGCACACCGATCGAACTATTCGGAGTCGCGCTCAATATGTTGCGGAGATCCCGCTGCCAGCGTCCGTCCTGGTCCCAGGTCAGCCAACAGTCAGGATCTTCGAGACTCTCTTTGTCACCAATGTGCAGCGTCACGTCATAACGGAAGCGGCTCAGTTCGTTGTCATAGTCACCGGCTTTGAGGCCGGCGGTGACATGGCCTACGCTTGGCCAGCGATTGCCAATCTCGTGAAAAAGCACAGGATCGAGTGCCAGTTCTTCTTCCGATTGCTGCGCCTTGTTGATTCTCTGCCGCAACTCTTGCAGCGGCATTTCCGGAGACGCCTTGTAGAGCTGAACCGACGCGTGATAAGCGCGCAGCAGTGGAAGGCTGCGCACATCGCCAATAAATATATGGCCGCCCGGCGAGGTGGCTCGCACTGCCTGCTTCAATACTTGTAAGAGATAATCCGTGCTAGGGAAATATTGCACAACTGAATTGATCACCACCAGATCAACACTCTGATCGGCTACAAAATCCAGTTCGTGGGCAAGCCCCTGTCTCAGTGTGACGTGCGTGAGATCTTCGCGTTGTTCAACGATCTGGCTAAGCTGTGCGAGTGCCGCCGCCGAGAAATCCAGTCCGGTGTAACTCTCACAATGCGGCGCAACTTGCGTGAGCAGCAATCCAGTTCCGCAGCCGATCTCCAGCACTCGCCGCGGACGCAATTTCAGCAGGCGCGCCACCGTTTCATCAACCCATTGCTGCATCTCGTGCGCAGGAATCGGGGCGCCGGTGTAGCTGCTGTTCCAACCGGCAAATTTTCCGACGCCATTGTTCCCAGTGCTTTCCTTGCGATAAGAGTCGTAGAGCTGCTGCCAGCGGCTTATCTGCTCGGTCTCTGCTTGCTCCTGGCGATCGCTGGGTGGACGTGCAATGACATAACCGACCAACTGTTTTTGCCCTGACTGGTCTTCGCGCGCAATTACCAGAGCTTCACGGACCCTTGCATGCTTCAATAAGGCAGATTCAATTTCTCCCAGTTCCACACGGAAGCCGCGGATCTTTACCTGTTGATCCGTTCGGCCAATGAATTCCAGATCGCCATTCGCGCGCCAGCGCACGAGATCTCCGGTGCGATACATTCTGGCGCCTGCGCTTCCATAAGGATCGGCAAGGAACCGCTCCGCGGTGATGGCGGGGCGCTTGAGATAACCGCGTGCTAACCCCGCGCCTGCTACATACAGTTCGCCGGGCACGCCGATGGCAACCGGACGGAGACGCTCATCCAGCACATACACGCGGGTATTCATGATTGGGTTGCCAATGGGAGGAGCCTGGAGGCCTGAAAGCGGCGCGCTCATAGTAGAGACAATGCTCGTTTCCGTTGGGCCATAAGCATGGATCAATATCCTTCCGTGCGACCACTTTTCCACCAGTTCAGCGGACAAAGCTTCACTGCCCACCACAAGGTGCGTGAGCGGTAGTTCCTCTTCGCCATCCAAAGTAGGCAGCACAACCGGCGGAAGCGAAGCATGAGTCACCCCATGCTGGACAAGCAGCTCCCGCAAAGACGTGCCGCTTCTCTGATCGTCGCGCGGAACCACAAGCGCAGCGCCAGTGGTGAACGCCATGATGATTTCAACTACGGAAACGTCAAAGCTGAGCGATGAAAATTGCAGCACGCGTGATGCGGGCGCAAGCGCCAACCGCTCCAGCCGCGTTTGTGCGATAGATGGCAGACCCGCGTGAGTTACAACCACTCCCTTGGGAGTTCCAGTAGAGCCAGAGGTATAAATCACATAAGCGGGATTGGTCGAACGCAAGGGGCTGGTGCGCTCATTGTCAGTCGGGTTACGATCAGATTGCTCGACCAAGGCTTTGGTGAATGCGTCATCGTCAAGCAACAAAATGCGGGAATCGTCAGGCAATTTCGACGCCAGTTCGGACATAGTTATAACGCACGAAGGCCGTGCATCATTCAGCATGACTCCCAGCCGCTCCGCCGGAAGCGTGGGATCAAGAGGAAGATAAGCCGTGCCAGCTTTCAACACCGCGACAAGAGCGACCAGCATCTCCGCGGAACGCGGCACCGCTAGGCCGACAAAATTTTCAGGTCCAATACCAAAGCTAATCAGCAGGTGCGCAAGGCGGTTGGCGCGTGAGTTAAGTTCCTGATAGCTGAGTGACTCTCCACCAAAGATGACAGCGGCAGTTTCGGGAGTCTTTTCTACTTGGTTTTCAAACAACTGTGTCAGGGTTGTGTCAGGAATTTCGCGGCTGGTCTGGTTCCATTCCTTAATTACCTTTGCAAGTTCGCTGCTGCTCAGCAAGTCAAAATCCGCAACCTGCTGCCAGGGATTACCCGCCACTGCCTCAAGCAGGCGGAGATAATGCGCAGCCATCTGCTCCATACGCCAGCGGTCGAACAGGTCCCGACTGTACAGCCAGTGAAAATCGAGTACGCCATTATGTTCCACCGCATGCACTTCAAGATCAATACGTACGCGTGGCTCATCCGCCGCTACAGCTTCCACCTGCAAATCCCTGACCTCTTCTGCCGCCATTGGCGCGTTTTGCAGTGCGAATACCACCTGAAAAATGGGTGCTGCATTCAGGCGCCTTTCTGGAGAAAGTTCCTCCACCAGCCGCTCAAAAGGAAGGTCCTGATGCTGATAGGCTTCAAGCGCCGTGCCACGCACTGCGGCCAACAGTTCAGGAAAGCTTTGTCCCGTATTCACGCGTACCCGCATGATGAGTGAGTTCACGAAGAACCCGATCAGAGGTTCAAGCTGCGAATCCTGGCGGTTGGCAATTGGCGAGCCAACCACAATGTCATCCTGCCCGCTATAGCGCTGGATCAACAGCGCAAAAGTGGATAGTAGTGTCATATAGAGAGTGGCATCATGATCGTGGCCCACTCGCTTGAGTGCCGCAAGAGTTGTCGCCGACACAGTAACGCTGCAAACATCCGCGCCATAGGTGCGGCGTGCCTGGCGCGGCCGATCTTTGGGCAGTTCCAATTGTTCAGGAATGCCGGCGAGTTGCCTTTTCCAATACTGAAGATCACTCGCTACTTTTTCTTCCGTCAGCCAGCGCCTCTGCCAAATGGCATAATCCGCATACTGCACGGTAATCGGCTGCAATGGGTTTGCCTCTCCCTTGTGAAAGGCCTCGTAAAGCTGCATGAATTCATTGTTGAAAACGGCCTGAGACCAGCCATCGGAGATGATGTGGTGGAATGTGCGCAAAAAGATGTAATCACGCTCGCCCAGTTTGAACAACCTCATGCGGAATAGCGGGCCTCGCGATAAATTGAATGGCCGCTCAAATTCCTGGTTCAGGGCCGCAAGTACCAGGGCTCGTTGCTCGCCCTCCGGTAAATTACTAATTTCTTCAATTGGCAGCTCAATCTTCAACTCTGGCTCGATGATCTGGAATGGCGTGCCATCCGCGTAAGCGAAATGTGTACGGAGCGTTTCATGTCTCTGAACGATGGTTTGGATCGACTGCCGCAATGCCGTGACATCCAGCTCCCCACGAAGGCGCAATGCCTCCGGCAAGTTGTATTGCGCGCTGGAACCCTCGAGCTGATCGATAAACCAGAGACGTTGCTGAGAATTCGAAAGTGGAAGCCGCTCAGGCCTCTCCTGGGGCAGCAACGGAATGCGGGCTTTGTGTGCGCCGCGCAGATGGGGCGCTAGCTGTGCGACGCTGGGAGCTTCAAAGAACAGCTTCAGGGGAACATCGATTTCCATTTTCGCGCGAATCTGGCTGACCAGCCTTGTCGCCGTGAGTGAATGTCCGCCAAGAGCAAAGAAGTTATCGTCCACGCCAACGCGGTCGAGAGAGAGCACGTCACCAAAAATGCCGCACAAGATCTCCTCTTCCGGTGTGCGCGGTGCGCGATAGCTCTCCGTCTGGCGCTCAGGAGCAGGCAGGGCGCGGCGGTCCAGTTTGCCATTAGGCGTGAGCGGCAAGGCCGGCAGCGATACAAATGCTGAAGGAACCATGTAATCAGGTAAGCGCGCGCCTAAATCGCTGCGCAAGGTTGATGGATCAGGAAGTTCTTCGCCGGAAGGCACCAGATAGGCAACCAGTTCTTTGCCGGAAGCGCCATCCTCGCGCACGATCACCGCAGCTTGAGCGATTTGCGGTTGACACTTTAGTACAGCTTCAATCTCGCCCAACTCAATGCGGAATCCGCGAAGCTTGATCTGCTGGTCGCCTCGGCCAAGAAACTCAAAGGTACCGTCGTAGCGCCTCCGCGCCAGATCACCGGTGCGATACATGCGCGAACCAGGTTCACAAAACGGATCGGCAACAAAACGCTCCGCCGTAAGACCGGGCCGCTTCAGGTAACCGCGCGCAAGAGCCTCGCCTGCTATGTAGAGATCGCCTGCGACTCCTTCGGGTTTCGGCTCCAGACAGTGATCCAGCACATACAGTCGATAACCGGAAAGAGGCTTCCCAATCGTGACAACCGGTGCGGCATTGTTGGTGACATCTGATCCCGCAAGCTGGTGCACGTTGGACCAGATGGTGGCCTCGGTGGGACCGTAGAGGTTGTAAACCTCACGGCTTGTCGCGCGCAAAAGCTCGCGCGCCAACTCGCGTGAAAGCGCTTCTCCGCCGCAGAGAATGCGCAAATCGCGCAAGCATGTTGGATCCTCCCGCAGAACCATCTCCCAGTGGCTGGGTGTGGCTTGCATCGAATCCGCGCCAGACGACGCAATTAATGCGCACAGCCGCGAGGCATCGCGAGCTTCATCTTTCGAGGCCAGCACCACTCGTCCGCCGCGGCAGAGAGGAAGGAACAGCTCCAGAATGGAAATATCAAAGCCGATGGTAGTGATAGCTAGATGGGTCTGACCAGGATCGAAACGTATCTGCCGGCTAATGCTGTCAAGGAATGCTGAGAGAGCACCGCGCGGAACCGCGACTCCTTTTGGCCTGCCGGTTGAACCCGAAGTATAGATAACGTAGGCAGCGTGCTCCAGCGACAACGGCTGATTGCGATCAGACTCGCGGATGTTCGATGCCCCCTGCTCTTGCACCTCAAAGACAACGTCAGGCGCATCAAGAAGAACCTGTTTCACTGTCTGCGGCAGATTCGACGCTGATGACTGAGTGGTAACCACCGCCAGCGGAGCTGCATCGGCCAGCATATAAGCTATCCGCTCTTGAGGAAATGACGGATCGAGGGGCAGATATGCGCCACCGGCCTTCAGGATGGCCAACATCGCGGTAAGCATCTCCGCGCTCCGGTCCATGCAGATTGCCACCAGAGTTTCCGGCCCTGTTCCGTGATTGATCAGATAACGCGCCAGTCGATTGCCTCGCTGATTCAATTCCGCGAACGTGAGCGATTCCTGAGCGAAGGTCAACGCCAAAGCATCAGCGGTGCGAGCAACCTGCGCTTCGAACATTTCTGTGATGTCCGTTTTGCTCTTTGACGCGACCCTGGGATTGAGATCTTCAATGATATGGCGTCGTTCCTCGGGGCTGAGCAGTGGAAGCGTTGCGATTGGCCGCTCGGGTTCGCTGAGCGCGGTCCCCAGCAGAGAGATAAGATGGTTTGCCAACCGATCAATGGTAGCCGCCTCAAAAATATCAGTATTGTACTCAAACATGAGGCTGAGCTGGTCAGAAGACTCGCCAAAAGTTATCTGTAAATCGACAGGAGAAGTTTTTCGATCAATGCCGAATACCGAGAACTCAAACCCAGGCAGCGCAATCTTCCCTTCCGGCAAGCCGGGATTGTTTTGCATGGGGCTTTCCGTGCTGATGTACAAATATTCAATCTGGTAGAGCGGCATGCGGCTCATGTCGCGCTCCACTTTTAGCCGGTCCACCAGATGCCGGAACGGATACTCCTTGTTGGCAAAGGCGCCAAGACAGGTATTGCGGACACGTTCAAGCACCTCAAGAAAACTTGGATTGCCGGAAAGATCTGCCCGCAGCACCAGCGTGTTCAACATGTAGCCGATAAGGTTTACGGTTTCTTCCGAATCACGATCGGCAGAGACCGGCGTGCCCACGACAAAATCTTCCTGACTGGTATAGCGCCAGAGGAAAACATTCAAGGCGGCAAGCAGCGTCATGAAGGAAGAAGTACCTGCCTTGCGGTTCATGGCGCGCAAGCGTCGCAATGTGTCGTGAGGCACGTCGAAAGGCGAGCGGGCGCCACCGTGAGATTGTACCGACGGACGTGGCCGGTCCGCAGGGACCTCCAGAATGTGCGGCACTCCATGCAGTTTGGTTAGCCAATAGTTTTCTTTCGTGCGGAAATCTTCTGTCTGCTCCCATTCGTCCCGCCATGCCGCCCAGTCTGCATATTGGATCGGCAAGTCGCTTAGCGGATTTGGCAGCCCCTGGGAAAAAGCGTGATAAAGGCCCATCAACTCACTGTAAAAAACATAATAGGACCACCAGTCGGTGACGATGTGGTGCAGTACGCCCACCATGACGTAATCGTCATTGGCAATGCGCACCAGCGGAACGCGGGCGAGAGGCCCTTTCTCCAGATCGAATGGTTCCCTTATCAGGCGCGTAACAACTTCATGCGCTGCTGCTTCAGGATCCGGCTCGCTTCGCACGTCAATTACCGGAGCTGAAAGCGTCATGTCGGTAACAAACTGGAACGGTTTGCCGTCAATGGTTTTGAAAATCGTCCGCAGTATCTGGTGGCGTTGCGCGACAACGTTCAGGCATCTTTCGAATAGCGCTACATCAAGATTTCCTTTTACGCGAAAGCCATTTCCGATGTTGTACGCCGAGGTAGTAGGCTCAAGCTGCTGGATAAACCACAGCGCTGTCTGGTCCGTGGAAGCAGGCCACGGACCGTTACCCTCCAATCGCGGAATGCGAGGACTGGCCGCTTTCTTTTGCAGCTCACGGCGTTTACGCTCATACACGGCCCGCTGCTCGGGTGACAGACCGGCAATTCTTTCCGCCAGTGTCTTCTTGCCGGTACTTTCCAGTGCCTGTATATGTCCCGTGTCCTTAACGCTCATGAACTACTCTCCCTGTCCCGTTGCTGCAATCTGGGGCTGCATGCTCCGGCGAAGCTCCGCAAGGTGCCTCAGCCCTTCCATCGTGGTTTCATGATCGAGCCCAAAATCCAGCAGGCAAGCCAGATCGTTCACGCCCGCCGCTGCCACTTTTTCAATGACGGCGGCACATTTATCAGGCGTTCCCAGCAGAGAGCTCTGTTCAAAATAATGATCGAAGACCGCATCAATCAGGCTTTGCATCTCCAGCGAAGAAGGGTCAACGACGCTTTCTCCTGCCATGGGCCGGAACTGATTGATGTAAGTCTGCAAGTAGGCTTTCATCGGCTCTTTCACAATCTCGCGGACCTGTTCCAGGTCTGTTCCCACGTAGGTGTGCAACATCAGGGAAACGATTCCGGTTCGTGGATCGTGGCCGTTTTCCATGCGGGCTTTGCGATAGCCGGCGATATTCTGCTTCAACTCCTCCAGTGACGTAGAGAATGCAGTGAGCACATTTGCGCCAACTTCCCCCGCCCGTTGCCAGGTCCGCGTGGATGCCACCGTAACCCAGAAAGGCAATTCTTTTTGAACCGGACGGGGAAGAGTCCTGACAGCAACTTTCTTGCCGCCGACACCCGCGATTTCTACATCGTCACCGGCCCACAGCCGCCGTACTAAAGAGATGTTCTGGAACATGAGTTCGCGGCGATCTTCAAAATTCCCGGGAGCAATCACATAGTCGTGCTCATGCCATCCTGTGGCAAAGGAGATGCCGACGCGTCCATGAGAGAGGTTATCCACCAGCGCCCAATCTTCCGCGACGCGCACCGGGCTATGCAGTGGAAGTACAAGGCTGCCGGCGCGAATCTGCACGTGCTGCGTGATCATGGCCAGTGCGGCGCTCAGCACAGACGGATTTGGATAGAGTCCTCCAAAAGCCTGGAAGTGCCTCTCCGGCGTCCATATGGCGGCGAACCCGTTGGCATCCGCAAAGCGCGCGCTCTCAAGCAACAGCCGGTAACGTTGGTCCTCTTCGGCGTTGCCATCAGCAGAAAAGAAAAAGATGCTAAAGTCCACCTTCTGCCGCAAATTTGGACGAGCGGGCACAGGCGTAACATCCGCAACAGCGAATCCCCCGGAAGCAGGTACAGTTTGCGACTGCTGGTTGGCTTCACGCTGCATGCGCCGGCGCAATACTTCCTGCTGCTCCGGAGTAAGATTTTGAATGCGTTCTGATAGTTTTGACATAGCTACTCGGTGTTGATTCCCTCTTTGCTTCCATCCAACTCTGCCCGCAAGTCATCTGCGGACATGCCTTCAATTTCCGCCAGCAGCGCCTCTAATTCGGCGGCATCGTCGCTATCGGCCGACATGCCTGAGATCTTTGCGGCAAGCTGCGCAATAGTGGGTCCGTCAAACAGGTCTTTGAGGGTGATCCTGGATGAAAAAGTCTGGTTCATGTTCTTAAGCAGTTGCACGGCAAGAAGTGAGTGCCCGCCAAGTTCAAAGAAATTGTCGGCGACGCCGATTTCCTGAATGCGGAAAGTTCCCTGCCAGAGTTCCACCAGCAGCGTTTCAACTTCATTGCGAGGGGCGGTATAGGAAGTTGAAACATCTGGGCGGCCGTGTGATGCGCCGTTGCCATTGCCATTGCCGGCGGCTGAGTTCCCGATTTGCTGCTGAAAGAAATCTGTAGTGAATAGATGTTGCTGCTCCATCAGAGCATTGAAGTCGCGCGTGGAAACAATTACATCTGGGACTGACAGTGAGAGAGCGCGCTGCAAAGCAGCAACGCACTCCTGGGCCGTCATGCCGAAGCGCTGCCGTTTCTCTTCAAGTTGTTGTGATAAGAATGAGCCGGAATCAGGATTTTCGTCAGTGGTTTCCGTCCAGGCCCTGGTACCCAACTCCAAAGCCATGGTGGGCCGCCCGGTTGCGGCACGCCGCTCGGCAAAATGCGCGATTACTGCATTCCGAGCGGCCTGGTCCACTTGCCCAATGCCGCCGCTCTCAGCCAGATTACTGGAAAAAATCACCAGCAAATCATTGCTAAATGTCTGGTCCAGAGCGGCCAACTCAGCAAGATCATTGCGCAGCGAGTCCGACGGCGACATGGCCTTACCTAAGATGAGTCCCGTTCTTGTCGACTTATCGAGATGAAACACGCCTTGCAGGGCGCCCACTTCGCGTTCGATCTGTGCCTTGACTCGTTTCAGCCGCTCGGGATCCGAAACGTCGACACTCAACAATGTCAGCGATTCACCAATATCTCGTAATCGCGCGATGCTGCGCGATATTGGATCGTCGTCAGCTTGTTCGCGAACCCACTGGTCCCACTCCTGCGGATGCGGGAAGAACGAGCGGGCAAGCATCACCACCTTGCATGCGAACTCGCGCACGAGGTGCTCCGCAAGAGCAAAGCCAATCTCTTGCAACGCGTGGATGATTACATATACTCCGCCGCGTTTGAATTGATACCCGTCGCCGGAACGTGTTGATGTCTGTTCGGCAATCGGCAGCCAGCGATGCCCACGACGGCAGGCGACAATCGGATCGGAAATTTCATTGGCGAACTCCGCCAGCACCTGCTCCGCCAGCCTGCCAGCATCGGGCTGTTGCTTGTCTAGATCAATGTTTTGGCATTTGATGGCCGGCACTTCCTTGGGCAGCACATGAACAATGCCAAGCTTGGCCGCTTCATGGTCAGAATCCAGTTCTTCATCCAGGACACGATGCAAGCCTGAGGTAATTAATGCCATGCGCACAGAAGCAGCTTTTTCTGACGCGGCCGCTGCCTGAGCGAGATAAATCAAACTGTCAAAGCCCGCAGCCGGGGAAATCGCGCCATCGCGGCTGAAATCCCACGCATAAATGATTCGCTGCGGAAAATTGTCAACCAACGAGTGCAGCAGCCGCTGATAATCTTCCGGATTACTAGCATTGAGCGTGATAGAGTCCGCTCCATTTTGCTGGAAGACTTTGCCTCGCCGCGCTTCATATACTTTCTGGCCAGACTGTCGGAGCCTTGATGCAAGCTCCGCGCCAATGCCGTCCGGCTCAGAGAAAATCAGCCAGCTACCCGCGAAGGAGTTGCTGCTAAAGTCTGGTTTGGGCAGGGGATTCGTTCGTTTCCAGTTTGTTGCGTACAGCCATTTCTCAGGAGCATCTTTAAGCGCTAAAGGATCTGACGATGTAGCCGCGTTCGGTAACCCGTTTGTGCTGACCCAATAACGCTGCCGCTCAAAAGGATATGTGGGCAGCGGAATGCGGCGCCGATCTTCTGTCTCGTAATACTTGAGCCAATCAATGGCAATACCCTCACACCACAATCTGCCAACAGCCTGCGCCAGGGCGCGTCCGCATGGCTCGCCGGCCATGGAAGCAAAAGTGACGCTCTCCGGATAGCTCCTGCGCGCCAATTCACTGAGCACCTTGCCGGGCCCAACTTCCAGTAGAACGCTGTTCGGCTTTTTTAGCCCTTCGCGCAGACTGTCGTTAAACCGGACCGTGCTTCGGAGATGGCGCGCCCAGTAACCGGGATCCAACGCATCCTCGTCGCTCATCCACGAGCCGGTAACATTGGAAAGATAGGGAATCCGGGGAGGGCTCAACCTCATCCCGGAAGCAGTCTTGGTCAGCGGTTCCATGAGGGGTTCAACCAGCCGTGAGTGGAAGGCATGGCTGGCATCCAGACGAATGGGGTTCAGGAATGCAATTTGCTGGTAAACTCTTTCGATCTCGTCAGTTGGGCCAGCCAGGATACAGAGCTCCGGCCCATTTACCGCCGCCAGGGAGATTCCATCCTTTATATAAGGATGGATTTCATCTTCGCGGGCAGGGACGGCCAGCATAGATCCTGCTTCCAGATCCTCCGTCCGGCGAGCCCGTTCCACTACCAGCAGCAAGGCATCGTCTAGTTCAAAGACTCCGGCGAGTGTGGCTGCCACATATTCGCCCAGACTGTGGCCGATCATCGCTGCGGGCTTGATGCCCCAGGAAATCCAGAGTTGCGCCATCGCATACTCAACCGTAAAGAGCGCGGTTTGCCAGAAAAGAGGCCGGTGAATGCTGACATCCATTCCGCCCTGGCGCCCGAACATGAGATCACGCAGATTAGCTCCGATCAGTGGAGCCAGCCGGTTGCAACAGTAATCCACCAGTTCTCGAAAGCGCGGTTCATCGCGATAGAGATCAGACCCCAGATCGGTATAAGCTTTGCCTTGGCCCGGAAAAAGAAATATCAACGGACGTTCCTGCGCGAGCGCACGGACTGGCTTTTCCTTTGAGTTGGTAAGCGCCGCAATTGCGTCTTCAGCGTTAGCACAGATAAAAAACTGGCGATAAGAAAAGTCCCTGCGACCAACATTCAGCGTGAATGCTATATCGGCAAGGCCAACGTCTGGCCTTTCTCGAAACGCGTTTGCCAGGTCTGCTTTGCGGCGTTCTAATGCAGATTCACTGTGGGCCGATAGAGTCAGCACCTGCCATGGACGCGAGCGGCCCGGAGTTTCACTGGATGGCGCTTCAGCCAGAATCACGTGCGCATTGGTGCCGCCAATGCCAAAGGAACTTACGCCCGCCAGACGCGGTGTCTGTTTCCATGCCGTCGTCTCCGTACTCACGTAGAATCGGCTCTGATCAAGATTGAGTTGCGGATTCGGTTTCTCAAAATGCAGGCTGGGCACAAGTGTCTGGTGCTCCAGGCAAAGCACCGCTTTAATGAGCCCGGCAATCCCTGCGGCCGAGTCGCAATGCCCGATATTGGTTTTCACCGATCCGAGCGCACACAACTTCTGGTCGGTAGCTGCGCTCTCTTCAGCATTCGAAAACACCTGGCGCAACGCTTCTATCTCAATGGGGTCGCCCAGCGGTGTGCCGGTGCCGTGCGTCTCAATGTAGGAAATCTGCTGCGGCGCGATGTGCGCATTGGCAAGCGCCTGCTCTATCACGCGCCGTTGTCCTTCAACACTCGGCGCGGTATAACCGACTTTCAGGTTCCCATCATTATTAATAGCGGAGCCTTTGATGACCGCGTGGATGTAATCGCCATCCGAAACAGCCTGATCTAACGGCTTTAACAACACCAGTGCCGCGCCGCTGCCGGGAACCGTACCGCGCGCGTTCTCGTCAAATGCGCGGCAAATGCCGTCGGGAGCAAGAATTCCATTTTCCTCAAAGATGTATCCATTTTGCGACGCGAGTGAGACACCTCCCGCCAGCGCCATCTCACACTCCCCATTCATCAGGCTCTGACAGGCGAGATGAACAGCAACCAGAGAAGTTGAGCAGGCCGTATTCACTGGCACGCTTGGGCCGCGCAGATCAAGCAGGTAAGAAAGCCGCGGTGCAACATGGTCCTTGCCCGTGCCAATGGTTAATTGCAACTCGCCCAGAGATTGCAGAAGACCGGTATCGCCGCGCAGAAGATCACGATAAAGACTTTCTCCTGCTCCGGCAAACACTCCAATATTTTGTCCTCGTGGGTTATAGCCGGCAGATTCCAGCGCTTCCCAGGCGCACTCCAGCATCAGGCGCTGCTGTGGATCGGTGGCGGTAGCTTCCGCAGGATTAAGGTTGAAGAATGCAGCGTCGAAGAACTCAATATTTTCCAAACGTCCCGTGGCATTCACAAAGCCAGGATCGTTAACGAGTTCTGGCGGCAAAGAAGAAAGATCTTCAGCAGAGAGAGCCGTGATGGATCCAGTACCGCGGGTCAGATTGTCCCAGAAATGGCTAACCGAAGGAGCGCCTGGAAAACGGCATGCCATGCCGATAATGGCGATATCTGTGCATGTGCGATTTTTGACACCTTCAGCTTTTCGCTTTGCGTCATGTGGGCTGGGAGAGTGGCGCTCTTCGGCTTCCAGATAAGCGGCAAGCGCAGCAACCGTGGGATGCTCAAACAGCTTTACCATTGGCAGACGCGCGTGCAAGAGCTTCTGCAATCTGGCGTGCACCTGCGTGAGCAGCAGAGAATGGCCACCCAGATCGAAGAAGTTGTCATGAATTCCAACGGTGGTGCGGCCCAACACCTCTTTCCATATCCCCGCAATCTTTTTCTCGAATCTGGTTTGCGGGCTTGTCGGCACTTCCAGTCTACGTTCTTCAATCGGACGTTTCGATAACGAGATGCGGTCAATCTTGCCGCTAGCGGTGAGAGGTAATTCTGCCACAGCAACAATGGCATCAGGCAACATGTGCGTCGGAAGCCGATGAGTGAGTTTGCCGCGCAACATCGCGGAATCCACAGTAGACCCGCTGTCCAGCACTACGTAAGCAACAATGTGCTTTCCGCGTACCGCTTCGTCCCGCATCACAACTGCTGCGTCATTAACTTCCTGTAATGACCGCAGCGTCGATTCGATTTCCCCAAGTTCAATGCGGAATCCGCGCAGTTTCACCTGCTGATCGGCCCGCCCAATGAATTCAAGGCTTCCATCGTTCCGCCAGCGCACCAGATCTCCTGTGCGGTACATCCTCGCGCAAGGACCGTCAGCATTGGGATCGGCGATAAATCTTTCTGCCGTGAGCGCGGGCCGATTCAAATAGCCGCGAGCCAGTCCTGCGCCGCCAATATACAGTTCCCCGGCAACTCCCACGGGCACGGGTTCAAGACGGGCATCCAGCACATAGACGCGAGTATTAACAACCGGGAACCCGATCGGCGGAATTACTGAGCCGGATAGCGGACGGCTCATAGTGGCGCAAACAGTGGTTTCCGTGGGACCGTAAGCATTGATCATGCGGTGTCCGGGAGACCAGCGCGCGACCAGTTCACCAGAGCACTGCTCACCAACGACGATGAGAGTTTCAAGACCAGACGTTTGACTCTCATCTAGCGTAGAAAGCACCGAAGGCGTCAAAGTAGCGTGCGTAACTCTCTGTGAGCGCAAAATCTCCTGTAGCGGAATGCCGCCGCGTTCGTCTTTCAGTAAAACCAGAGCTGCGCCCGTGGTCAGTGCCATCACCAGTTCCCAGAAGGAAGCGTCAAAGTTCAAAGAGGCGAACTGCAACACACGCGAGCGTCGCGTCAGATTGAGGTTCCGCACGTGGCTGCGAGCCAGGGAAGGAATGCCCACATGTGTGACCAATACTCCCTTGGGCACCCCGGTTGAGCCGGACGTGTAAATCAAGTAGGCAGGATGCTGCGGCAGCAACGGCATATTGCGGTCGGCCTGCGATGGATTGTGCGCAGGCGACGACGACAAATCAGTCTGGATATTAGCAGCGTCAAGGCAGATAAAATCGGCAGAGAAATTCCGTGGCAATTTTTCTTGTAGCTTTCCAACCGTGATCACTAATCGCGGCTGTGCATCGGCCAGCATGTGTTCCAAGCGTGCCCGTGGATACTCAGAATCCAAGGGCAAATAGGCCGCTCCGGACTTCCACGCCGCAAGAATCGCTACCACCATTTCCGACGAACGGTCCAGCGCGATTCCCACCAGCGATTCCGGGCCCACGCCCTTGGCAATCAAATAATGCGCCAGACGGTTGGCCTGCTCATTCAGTTCTTGATAGGTAAATGATCTTTCACCCTGAACGATGGCCGTTGCTTCGGGCGTCTGCGTCACCTGGCCTTCAAACATCTCACTGACTGTCGCTTCCGGTACGTCTTGCGCGGTAGCATTGAACGTTTCCAGGAGAATATGTTTTTCTTCGACACTCAAAATTTTCGCGCGATGCAAGCACGTGCCGGGAGCTTGCACCATCTCTTTGAGTATCCAAACCAAGCGCGTAGCCAGTGATCTGACTGTCGCTTCATCGAAGAGGTCGATGCTGTAAGAGACTTCTCCCTGAATTCCCAGAGGGTCTCCGGTGGGACCCAGAAGCTCACTCAGGCCAAAGGCCAAATCAAACTTAGCGACATTAAACTCAGCAACCTCAACGTGGGTGGAGAGCAGTGGTAGATTCAAACTTGCAGTGCGTATATTTTGTAATGTAAGAGCTACCTGAAACAGGGGATGGCGGGATTGCGAGCGCGCCGGCTGCACCGCCTCCACCAACCGCTCAAACGGCACTTCCTGATGGCTGTACGCCTCCAGCGCAAACCGTCTTACCCGCTCGATCAGTTCACTGAACGTCGGATCACCCGATACGTCCGTCCGCAGCACCAGCGTGTTCACAAAGAACCCCACCAGCTCTTCCAACTCCGCTTCACTCCGTCCCGCCACCACCGTCCCAATGGGAATGTCTTCGCCCCCTCCCAGCC
>JAIQGK010000020.1 GCA_020072645.1 Terriglobia bacterium | reverse complement strand
TAACTGCTCTCGACGGATAAAGGTAAGTCGTGCATTCTTATGAATGTCCATTCGGGCCTCCAGATTTGAGTTGACTGCTCATCACAATCAGCTTCTCTGGTTTTGCTCGAATGGACAACCTCTTGAAATGTCACACCTAGCCCGCACAAATATTTTCCTGGCATTGCTTTTTTCGCCAGAAACGATTTCCCACGGGACCCAGGACAATTGAAGCGCAAGTGCCCGGTAAGGAATCGAGCACTGCCGAAAGGTGAAGCCTTTCATTTGTGGTTTGAATCAAGACGCCAGCAGTTTGCAATGAAATCGCGGGCGCTCTTGCCAGCGAATGAAAGTTAGCGCTGCAAGAAAGGACGGATGATGGGAGATTTGACACAAAACATTACAGACCTCATGGATAACTACCTTGCTCAGGGTTATCCGCCGGGTGTTGCCGTTGCTGCGTACTCGGGAAACCAATCGCTTGAACTCACAATTGGGCGCGGAGTGGCCAATAAGGAATCCGGGCTGAAGGCCGGGCCAGAAGTGATTTTTGAACTCGGTTCGGTAACCAAGGTTTTTACCGCCACGATGCTGGCATTCAAATCTTCTAATCTCGATGATCCGCTCGGCAAATATGTAACCCAGATCAATAATCCAGCGGTACAGCAAGTGACCCTCAAACAACTGGCAACCCATACCGCGGGGTTTCCAGAAAACGTGCCGAAAAAAATTGGCGGTGAGGGAAAAGATGGCGCAATCTACCTTTTTCATGATCAGTATCCGCCCGCAGATTCAGCGCTGGTAAATTTCTGGAACCAGTGGAAGCCGACCGATGAGCTTGGCGACAACTACTGCTGGCCTTGTCAGGTGGGCACGTGCTGGCAATACTCCAACGTGGGCTTTGTCACGTTAGGATATGCGGTGGGCAACAAACAATACAACACACAGCTTACAGCACAAATCACCGGCCCCCAACAGTTGAACATGCCCTCCACTGGGGCACTGCCTCCGTCGGGCGCGAAGCTGGCCCAAGGGTATATGAAAGATGGAAACAAAGCCCCGGGCGAGGCAGCAGACCTGAAATCGAATGCGCTTGACATGCTTACCTGGCTGAAGGCGCAGCTTATTTTAATCAAAATGCCTCCCCCGCTGAAGACGGCAATTCTGATTACTCAGGATACGTTTTTCACTTCAGCGAGCCAGTGCTGTCAAAGCGGACATCCCATCGGGTTCAATATGGGGCTGGGCTGGCAGATACGCACGTTGCAAGTACAGGGAACCAACCAGAACCTGTATACAAAAGATGGCGCCAGTGGCCTTGGAGGACAGAGTTGCTGGGTGGGTTTTGTCCCGAGCCAAAATGTCGGAGTTGCAGTGCTAACCAATGGTATAAGCGCTGACCAGCCTCCACCCGTGCTGGGCATGCAGATCCTGGATACGCTGCTGGGCCTGCCTGTAAACCTGCAGCCAGCGGGGAAGGGCCACTAGGGAGATCAAATGTCCGCAAAGCATTTATTGCTGATTCTTCTTCTGCTGGTTACACCAGCGCTGGGTCAGACGCCAGAACTCAGGATGGTTGTAGTGCTTACCCGGCATGGGGTGCGTTCGCCACTCTCTGCCTCAACCAGTTCTCCGTACCAGAGCCAACAATGGCCCAGCCTTGCCGAATGGCATGTTACCTGTCCAGGGGACCTGACGCCGCGCGGCACGGAACTGGTTAAACAAATGGGTATTTTTTATCACGCCTACTATGCCGACAGAGGGCTGCTGCCGCCGGTCAATCAATGTCCAGCAAACAACGTATATATCTGGTCCGATAATGTTGAACGAACTTTGGGCACCGCCCAGGCGCTTGCCGATGGGATGTCCCGAGGAGCCGCCAATTGCCTGATCGCGGTGAACTCTTTGCCCTACACCCCGGCTCCCCAGTCAGGACCCAACCAATGCAAGGTCAGCAGTAAGAATAAAACCGACTACTTTTTTCATCCGTTATCCGACCCATTACTCCAACAAAACATTGAGCCTAATCAAATAACAATTGTCAGCAACAAGATCAATCAGGAACTGCCGCAGTTGCGGACCAGCTACAACCCTGCGCTGCAAATGATGCAGAACACCTTGAGGTGTTGCGATCCCAAAGAATGCAAAGGAGCAAAGACTTGTACTCTGTTCAACCTGAATGATCAGGCCCAGGCAAGCGGCACATCGCTCAAATGGGATGGGATGTTTTCCGTGAGTTCAACGGCGGCCGAGAATTTTCTGCTCGAATATGGCAACGGCATGCCGTGCAACCTGACCGGATGGGGTCTTGTTACTTACAACAGCCCTGATTGCAATGGCGGCCAATCCTTCCGGCAGATGGAAGGGCTGCATACGTTGTATTTCGACAAGACGAAGCATGACGGATACATGGCGCAGATTCAGGGATCGAATCTGGCAAACCAGATACTGCAAAGGCTGCAGCAGGCCGGCCCTGCGCCTTTTGTGATCTACTCAGGTCACGATACTGATGTCGCCAGCGTTTCCGGTTTACTGCATCTTAACTGGAGCCTGCCAGACCTTCCTGATAACGATACGCCACCGGCAGGCGCGCTGATCTTCGAACTATGGGGCGGAGTGACCCCGGAAACGCAGTCTGTCCGGCTGTATTATGTCCACCAGACCTTGACGCAGCTTCGTACTCTGGAGTCTTTATCGCTAAAAAATCCACCCAACATGGTTGAGCTCAAGCTGCCAAGTTGCACGCAACCATGTCCTTTTACACAATTTCAGACGATCACAAATGGCGCGATCTTAAAGGGTCTAACGACGGCAGGGCCATCCGGTGTGCAGGTGAAGCGGAAATCACGAAAGACAAAATAGCAGTCTTGCTGTTTCTCGTTGCTCTCGCAGGTAAAAGCTCTCCACCGAATCATCGCGCTTTTCGTCTTCCGGCGCCACAGTTTTGGCTATGCTCCTTGCACTCTACACACGCGCTTTTAGCGGCCTTTGCGATGGTGTGTGTCGCCATCGTCCAGGAGCTGTGACGGCATAACGTGCAAGGCGCGGCTGATCTTCGCAAGAGTCGATAAAGTCATATTTTCAGGACCGGTGGTCAGGCGGGCTACCAATCCAACTGAGATACCTAGCTTTCTGGCAAAGGCACGTTGCGTCAATTCGCCTTGCGCCTCGCGAAGCTTCCGGTACACAGTTTTGGCTACGTCCATTTCACTCTACACACGATCCTTCCCGTTGACTCATTTGTTCCATACATGGAACACCTTTTCTGCTAAGAATAACAGGGAGCAGGATTTCACTATGCCGAAGCAATCCCCTAAGAAAGCCACACAAAAGGCCCGCCGCGATCGGACGCCCCATGAAAATACCTACGCGCGTTTGGTGAACTTTCCACAGGCCCGTGGCCGGACGGTAGAAAAGGTCGAGTTAAGTCTCGACTCCGATTATCATTGCGTCTCCATTCGCTTTAAGGACAATACCGACCTCACCGTCGTGATTGATCCGGCATTGACGTTTCAAGCAACGTATTCCAAATGGAAGGCCGGAAACCAGAAGGTCCTCAGGCGCTGGCCCGTGGTGCGCAGCAGCGGAGCCTGAAGTCCAGGCTTTGAATTTGAGTAGCGGCTAGAGTGTTTGAGAAGCCGGCATTACCGCGCCATTGCGCGAGCCTTTGGACATGCGCCGCAGCTCGCGGACAGTTTGATAAGCGTGAACAATCGCTGCGATACAAATGCCAATGACGACGCACAGGATGCTCCACGAAATCACCTGATTCAACTTGACGAGCGCTTGAGTATGTTGTGCGTCTAAATTAGCGGTCCCTGCTGGTATCAAGTAAGGATGGAACTTTGCCAAAGAGACAAAGATAAAGAGCGCGATGGAATCTGAAAGTAGCAGAGCGACGGCGCGAAGCCAAGTCCACCGCGGGCGCAGGATGTTCACGCATTGCTGCATCGCGACAATGGACGGCGGCGCGAGCAGGGGAAGATACCAGGCGTAAAGAGCCGGGTTCAGTGAGAAAAATCCCGCAATGGGTCCAAATATCAACGCTCCGTAACGTGGAAGTGAGAGCCACCAGGCGATATAAACGATACTGAAGACCAGGCCGAAGACGGATTCCACGCGTGAGACCCGATCTTTTGGGCGAGGCAGCTTGCGCGGGTCCCATTGCTGCAACACACTCACGGCTGATTGAACGCGTTCCAGGATGGCGAAGGCCAGTGTGACGCTGCCGAAAATGACAATAATGTTTGTGCAGAATGAAGCCCAGCCGCCAGCCAGAGTCAGCACAGGGTCGGCTGCGCGATGCGAGGGCACAAACACCGTCAGGACAATCCAAACCACAAGCCATGGCACAAGATAACCGAGCGCGACGATCTTCAAAACGAAGCTGTAAAGCGGGAACAGCACCGGGCCAATCAGCGCTTGCTGCTTCTGGTAGCGTCCGGCAACCCACAAAGGATGGCCGGCCTGCTTGAGGAGCGCGACGAGTTCATCCTCGTTCATCGGTCGGCCCAGCGCAGATTCCCGCTCTTCAATCTGCGAGCGAAGATCCTCACCGAGTTCAGCAATAATGTCATCCTGCTGCGCACGCGGCAGCCAAAATCTAACAGCCTGTAAGTAGCGATCAAGAAGTTCCATAAAGAAGTTATGCCTCCCGCAAAATCCGTTCAATAGATGCGTTGATGGTGTGCCACTCCTGCAATAAGTGCTGCAAGATCAGCTCACCCTGCCGCGAAAGCCGGTAAAAGCGTTTGTTGCGCTTGTTTTCTTCACGCCACTCACTGACCAGCAAGCCCTGCGTTTCAAGGCGGCGCAGCAGCGGGTAGAGCGTGCCTTCATCAATGGCCAAGCCGAGATCGTCAAGGGCTTTGCGCAACGTGTATCCATAGTGTTCTTGCCTGAGCTGGGCCAAGACAGCGACGATCAGGCAGCCACGGCGCAGTTCCAGCTTGAGGTTCTCAAACAGGTCAACGTCGAGCTTGGTACTGTTTTTCATACAGTGTGTAAGACATACTATATGTCACACAGTATAGATGTCAAGGGGGAATCGATTTTGTCGGGAAGCCTGGAGCGATTTTAGGATTGCTGCTGCTCTTCAGACAGCCGATCATCCAAGCAGTCCCGATAGCCCTGCGGTGCAGCGGAGCCGATCCTTCGGCTGCCCACCCCAACACGCAAAGACCGCGCGTTGGGGACCCCGGCTGCGCGGAAACGGTGTCGAAACACCTCTGCAAATTCGCGTAACTTGCCTCAGGATAGCGTGTCGCGTGGGTAAGATGGTTCGCTAACCGCGAGACGTGCGTAGTGGATACAGTAGCCCAGGAAACGCTTTACTGGAATTTAAAGTTGGTGTATCCCCATAGTTTTACCTCGATGGCTAAAACCAATCTCTTCAGCAGCTTTACCGCAGGCCCTCGAAGGCTTGCTCCACCATCACCGGAATACAGCAACTCAGAAAATGCTCTAAAGCTCGCAAACGCCGCAACGGACAAAAAACGGGCCTCTGAGATTTGCTTGCGATTGCTGCAAGTCCCAGAGGCCCATCATTCTGTCTAGCCGTGGTTTTGCTTTTAGCGCAAAGTCACGAACACAGGTTTTCTGGTTCCATCGTCCAGAGAAACGATCGCTTCATAACATCCGGCGGCCAGGCCATCGGTCTTCCAGTTGAACTGGAAAGTGTTGTCCTGGAACTGCAGCCCGGAATTCCCGGCTGATCCAGCGTCAAAAGGAACGCCCTCACCGCCGGCTGAGCACGATGGATCGGGCGCTATCTGCACGGCTGCAATCGAGCTAAAGCTACTGATAAAACCCTGTTGCGCGTTCTGGAGCGTCCATTTCAAGGGAACGGTTGAGCCCAACTTGAAAACCTTGTTGTTTGAAACGGGGCTGAAGAAGCCGTTGAACAGATAGTCCACATCGTAGCTGGCGCTTACCGGCGCGGCGATATTGCCCGCGCCATCCTGGGCCCCGCTGCATGTGGCGGTGAAATGGCCAACGCCGTTAGCAGTCCCGCCGCTGATGGAAAGTGAGGCTTGCACCGCGACACCGGTAACTGAATCCGAGGTCGAGCAGCTTGCCGCTGGGACCGCGCCCAGAGTGTAGGTTGCTCCGTTGATGACGCCGTTCAGCACAACCAGCGGCGCGGTGGTGTCGACAACCGTAATGCTGAAGCTGCCTTCCGCGGTTTTGTTGCGGCTGTTGGTGGCGGAACAATTTACCGTTGTGCCGCCCAGAGCAAACGTGGAACCCGACGGCGGAGCGCAAGTCACAATAACATTTGTGTCTCGCGCATCTGTTGCCGTCGCGATAAAGCTCACGATCGCCCCCGCTGGGCTGGTAGCTTCAGCGGTGATGTTTGCTGGCAGGTGCAATACCGGAGGCGTGGCCTCAGGCAAGGTGAAGTAAGCCACGGGCATGTCATGGTCGGAAATGCGCTCCGGGCGGTTGGGATCATTGCGGAAGACTTCAGGGAAATCCGCATCATTCCGCGCGATAGCGAAACGGCTCAGCTTTGACAGCAGGGTCGAGTTCACCACCACGTGGTCCAGCACCTGGTGGCTGCCATTGAAGTCGTACGAGTATTGCTGGTCGCGCGGCAAGGTAGTGACCAGATCAGTGAAGTCAGGATCCACAAGGTCTGGGCTGGCAAGAACAACCTGATCAACCGGCGCGGGCCGGCCGAGAATGGTCCCTATCACATCGACATAGCCGTCACTGAATTCAAAGGCATTGCAATCACAGACCGAGATTACGTTTTCACCTGCAGCCTGATGCAATTGCAAAAGATTAGCCAGGAATTCAGCCTGCGCTTCACGCTTGGCGCGGACGCGCGGGCCATCCACCGGATCATCGATACTCAGCAGAGAGCGTAGATGGTTGACGACCATGGTGAATGGCAGTGAAGTATCAGAGTTCGGCTGTGAAGCGGTTGCCATCAGCACCAGTGGCGGACGATCATTGAGCAGCGCGGTAGTGCCATCGGGCTGGAGGAAAGTTGTGTCCTTGCCAACCTGCTCCACAGAGACCACGTTGATGGCGCCCTTGACGAGAAGACCAACATCGATCCCGCCCACGTCATTGCCCTCAACCAGAAACGGCTGATAGTTGGGATCAGGCTGGCCAGCGGCAACTGCGTCGGCATTTACTTTGTCCGCGAGCGCTTGCAGAGTAGTCAGGTTTTCCATCTCTTCCACGCCGATGACGTCCGGCGTGTTGAGCACGGTGCGGATCGCCAAAGAAGCCTTGTTCAGGCGATTGGCAAAGGCCGTTGGTGTAAGCGCAACGTCACTGGTGGCAGGGTCGTTGACGGTGTCAAAGAAGCGCTCCATATTGAAGTTGGCGATGGTCAGTTCGTTGGGCGCAGCAACCGGAACAGGCGTTGCGCTCACATTGCCGCTGGCCGTAGCGGTATTGGGATCGGTCAGGATGCTGTAGAAACGAGAGTTGAAATCAAGCGGACCGGTGAGGTTGGTTACAGTCGCGCCGGTGGTGACATCAAGAACGTTTGAGCCGCTCTGGACAGCCGTATTCACGCGGAGGATTTCCGGGTTTGTGTCCCAACGCGTCACTGTTAAAGGAGCGCCGGCTGGCAGCGGATCCGGCAGTTGCACTCCGGGCTCACGGAATGGCTGGAGAATACCGGCAATTACGCCAAAGAAGACGCCGTTGGAAGTGGACGTGGCATTGGCTTCGTTAAGATTGCCGTCCGTCGGGCCGCTGACGGTCATTACGTCAACGTGAACGCGCATGCCTTCATATTTTTCCAGCTGGTCGATGGGACCGGCAGGATTGGTATCCGCTGCAGTGAGCGTGACTGGCGTAGGCAGCGGATTCCCTGTGCTGATCAGCGAGATTGAAGGTGATCCGGAAATTTCAGTCGAAGGCGGGCTATTGGGATCACTGCTGGGAATAAATTCGTTCACGGTGCCAGTCACCTGAACAAAATTTCCGACTGCAGCCACCGCAGCGGGACGGCTGGATGTGAACACGAAGACGCCTTCCGAGGTGTTGGGATCAGCATCCGCAGCATTGTCAGGGTTCTGGATGAAGAAGCCGTTCGAGACGACTGCGGTAACAATTCCCGTGGTTGAAACAAGCTTGCCGACGACAGGTGAAGTGTCGCCCGGGCCTTGAATATCATGGATCGAGAGATTCAGGGGCGCGGTGGTAACGGTAAGGGTGATAGTGGCTGAGCCGCTACGGCCCTGCGCGTCTGAAATAGAAATCGGCAGAGATTTTGTTCCGGGCGTGGTGGTGATGGTAACAACCGTGGAGAATGAGAACGTGTTGTTTCCGGCGGTCACGTCGCCATTGGTGCCGTCGTCAAAGAATGGCTCGGTGGCTGAGCCGCCAATACTGCTGAGATCACCGGAAACGACGATGCCGCTACTCGTTGGGTTGGCGCCGGTCGTTACCAGCACGGTGAGCAAAGTTGTGCCGCCTTGAATCACTGAAGCGGGACTGGCCGCGCCAGCACCGCTGGGATTCGTGGTCCCAACCGGAGTGTTGCGAGGATTGGGCGCACCGGTGATGAAGTCTGCGGTGTTGCTGTCAGTGTCCTGGAGGCCGTTGTTGCGGCGAAAATCCGCAGTAGTGTTGGTGAGCGTAGGAGCAGCCGCCGTGCCTTCAAAACAGGAGGCGCCACCCGTGCCGGTGCCATAGCCTACGAAATCGACGATCGCGCCGCCGACCGGACAGCCGCCGGAAAGTGCAACCGTGCTGCTGACCAGCGCGACTTTCCCCGCCGTGGCGCTCATTGCGATGTTGCCCGTGGCGTTAGGCGTGGGAAGATTCGTTGTGCCGCCTGCGCCCTGCGATTCCTGGATCAGAAAATACTGTCCGGGAGCGAGCGAGCCGTTCAACGCCGTTACCTGCCACGTTGTTCCAGCGGCCGAGGAATACTGAACCGACCATCCGCTCAGATTTACCGTGGCTCCATCAGCATTGAAAATCTCAATAAAGTCATTCTTGAAGGTTGAGCCGGCGTTGCCGCCGCCTCCGTAAATCTGGCTGATGACGATGCCATTGGTGCTGGCTTTAACCACGCGAGGCGGAGAAACCAGGACTGAGCTAAGAAGAAGGACAAGGCACAAGGCCAGGCGAAGAGAGAGGGATTTCGTTTTCATAGGCTGCATGAGTATCAATGGAAGAGGGCGAGAGCACAAACCAAAATCCTGTTAAAAACATGATTTCTGTGGATATCAGGACATTCCCATTTTGGGAATTCAACGCGTGGTAAAGCCAAGAGCTTACTGCGGATGATACGGAACGCGGAGAGAGGTAAAAAATTCCAGCGTTTGCTGAGGCTGGATCCAGGTGTGTGCCCGTTGATAATGATGAATTTTTTTGAAAAGCGATGATGGAGTGACACAGTCATCGATCGCGCTAAATATGCCTGGAGCGCCACAACGCAACGGTCGCAAAAAAATCCGGGGCCATTTGCGGCCCCGGAAATTTTGTTGAATTCAAACGTTACTGGACGGTCGCTTACTGGACATTTAATGCGACGTCGTCAAGAACGAATGAGGTTTGCAGGCTGGTGTCTTCAGTGCCAGTGAACTTGATCACAACTGTCTGGCCAATGAAAGAGTTCAAGCTGAACGAATGCTGCTGGTAGCCCGTAGCATGGTTCAGGTTGGAGAACGTACCCAGAGTTGAGAGCAGCGTGCCGCCGGTGTTGAACACCTGGACTTTCAGGGTGTCGAACGCCGTGGTGGTAGTGGTTTCCGCAGTATCAATGTGCAGCCAGAAGACCAGGGTTGCACTGGTTTTTCCCGCGGTAATGGCGACGGTCTGCGCGGCTGAATCGGTATGAGTAGTGCCGTACCCGTCCATCCACGCATCCCATGCTCCGGTGTGCGCGGGCTCCGCGGTGGAATTGTTCAGCACGCCGGCCGTGAGAGTCCAGGGAGAAGCGGAGCCGGTTTCAAATCCGCCGTTGACGATGAGGTTCGTCGTGCCGCCAGCGGCATTGATCGTCAGGCTGATCGTGGTTGTATGAGACAGAGTTCCGGAAACGCCGGTGATCGTAATGGTCGATGTCCCGGTGGTTGCGGTGCTGCTGGCTGTGAAAGTTAGAACGCTGGTCGAAGTTGTCGGGTTGGTGCCGAACGAGGCGGTTACGCCTGAAGGCAGGGCCGAATTCGAGAGCGTCACGCTTCCGGTAAAGCCGCCGGACGGCGTAACCGTGATTGTCGAATTGCCGCTGCTTCCCTGCGTTACGCTCAAGCTGCTGGGCGAAGCCGAGAGCGAGAAGTTTGGTGTGGCCGTGGCACTTACCGTCAATGAAATTGACGTTGTATGGCTGAGCGTCCCAGAAACGCCGGTGATCGTTACCGATGTCGTTCCCGTGGTTGCTGTGCTGCTGGCTGTGAAAGTCACCAAGCTGCTTCCCGTTGTCGGGTTCGTGCCAAAGCTGGCAGTCACGCCGGAAGGCAGGGCTGACGTTGAAAGCGTTACGCTTCCGGTAAATCCGCCGCTCGGTGTCACGGTAATGGTGGAGCTGCCGCTGCTTCCCTGCGTTACGGTGAGGCTGCTGGGTGAAGCTGACAGCGTGTAATTTGGTCCCGACACAACCGGGAAGTTAACGCAATTATTTGCCGAGTTGGAAAATTCCAACTGGATCGTATACGTGGTGCCATTGGCGGTGTAAGAGCCTTGCTGGCCGTTGCAGATATCGCCAATTTCGCCGTTGGTCATGTCATACCACGCCAGCGGCGCGGAGAACGTCGTTGCGATCCCCACATCCGCATCTGTCATGGCTTCAACCAGCTCGTGGCTGGTAACCGACGTATAGTTGCCAAACACAGTCGATGTGCCGCAACCCGTGGAGCAACCGCTGCCCGCCTGCATGTCTGGCAGTACGCCGTACAGAACATGCTTCGTGTTCAGCGTGCTTGACGTTGTGCCGTGATAGGCGCAGAAACCGCCGGCCTGGCAGCTATTGCTGCCGCCCTGTGAGATCGTTTTCCCCGGGGGGAAATAGATCATATAAAGAGTATTGGGATTTCCAAGCGCATCGTTGGTTGGCCCGGGCAGGTGTCCTGCATTGATCTGCGCCAGAAGTTCCGACTGGATCTGCGTGTCAGTAATCGTGGAGCCGTTGTTCGCGGCTGACGGAACAATCTGGAACAATCCGGCAAATGTGCCATTCCCGAATGTCTGACCAGTACCGCCTGAAACAGGTGTGTTGTACTGCTGCAGCAAAGAGATGAGTCCGGTGCTGGTGATATCAGCAAAGAAGTTTCCCATGGTCGGTGAAGTTGTTCCGGCAATTTGTGAGTTATACGAACCGCTGCCGTACAACACCTGTATCACCTGGACGTTCGAGATGATCGGTCCACCGAAATAAGTCAGGTGCGCGCCGGCTGGGGCGGCAAAGCCTATCGGTGCGGGCCCGTTGGGGTCACGCCACGGAACGCCGTGAAACTTTGGCTGGAGAGACAAAACAGGCAGAGGCTGGGCCACGTTCCCGGGCCCCTGTGATACGGAATCTCTTCCGTCTGCATTGGGCTGTGAAACCTGCGCCATTACGGGCAGGGCTAGTAAAATCAACACCAGAAACAACGCTGAACCGCGCAACATTCGGGACATTCTTGGCTCCTTGTTCTCAACGCTCATTCGAACCAGCGTTTTTTCAGGCACGCTCTTTCAAATAAGCGTTCTTTTCTTTTTCGAATTAGAAATAGTTAAAGCCCTATAAAATAAAGCCGAAAAAATATTCCCTTTCAAATCGCCGGGATCGCGCCGGTCACCATCACAGTCACCATTTCGGTTCTTTTAAAACGCCTCCGCGGAATCTTGAAACCGATCTCTGGTCTTCACTGGATCGCTGCGCCACTCCACGTCTCGTCTGCATCATGGGGGCGTCCAGATGCGACGAAACATTCACGCGGCGTGACGTGTTCCTGACCATCGATCAATCTCCTGTTTCTGGTTTTGGTGGCCGTTTGAATTAATTCGAGCTGAGAGCGGAGGTGACCCTATACGTTCTCTTGCCTATCGCTGACTGCCGTCCATACTACTAAACCAGCAGAGACACTGAAGAACTTTTTTTAGTACAGTGCACTTTATTCGCTAACTTTTTCCCGATTTGGGACGCTCGTCATCGCGGCCACCTTGGCGGACTTTGGTCAAACGAGTACATGCGATTGCGATTCGAGTGCCACCGCTTCCGCTTCGACGTGAAGATTTCTCGGCATCGATTCGGCTTGCGCCTTGCAGATTTCTCGAACATCACTTCCACCATTACCCGATTCGTCTCGGTGTCTCCGTTCTCGGTGGTGGTTTTTTTAATCCGCGCTCATCTGCGTAATCTGCGGCGAAGGGTTTGCTTCTCGTGTGCAGTTCGGTTGCCTGGCGTTTCAATTACTGAAGTCACCGGTCTGAATAAAAAGCTCGCTAAAAATGCGCTCAGGCGCGGTATTGTATCGGGCAACGAGGTAAGTCGGCCCATGCACTATCACCCTCAGCACGCTTCTTCTGCATTCACCTTGAAACCCGGCGAAAGAATTACTGACTGCTCTCCGCTTTGGACTTCCGGCTCAGACCGCATCCTGGAGGAAGTTGCCAACTGCAGTCATTGTCTCCAGCCCACATATCGCGTCATCGTCATAACTTCTGCGGCTGGATTGGAACGGCGAGCATCCTTGTGCCTTCAGCATTTTGTTCATGCCGTCAGGACATTCCCTGAATTGCGCCGCCGGTCCGCCTGATCCGCGCCTCATCCGCGTTGATCCGCGGCAATCTTCCGGGAAACCTGATGTAATCTCACATGTGAGGAAATTCAATCTTCATGCGATCATAAATTCGTCGTGCCAGATTGATAGCGTCCCCAATGCGGGCCGCAACGCGAGGCGTATGGTCCCACTTTTCTTCCCGCGCAAGTCGCACGGCGGCAATCAGGCACGCTCCCAGATAAATGATCTTGCCCGGCGCTCCATTTGATTCAGCCATTGGGACACAATAGACGATAAAAAAGCGAAAGTCAAATACCCAAAATGAACCGGCGCCGCGGCCCCAGGATTTTTTGATGGTTTCAGGCTGCGTAGATTATCTGCAGCTTGCCCGCTACTTCATCCGGACGGGCAGTTCGCGAAAACGCCTCTTCCGGCAATTCGTAGAAAGGATTTGAGAGCAGTATCGGACCTTCAATGCGTACGAATTTGTGCGTTGCCAGGCAATGATCGATTGATTCCGGCGGCATCGTTCTCAGGTTGTACAGGCACAGCCCCAGCGCGTGGCTCGATTCATAAAAGCGATTCAGCCGGGCCTCGTACTCCACAAGCTTTTCCGTGCCCGGAACCCCGTCCAGCACCCAATTCATGTCCCCGGCGGCACAAAGGCCCTTAAATCCCGCGCTCAGCGCGTCGTTCACAGCACTCTCCAGCAATGCGATCATCTTTTCCGGATCAAACTTGCCGCCTTCCAGGTGACCGCTGTCCTTTGTAGCCAGCAGGATGGCGCCGCGCGCTTCTTCTGACTCAACGTCAATTCCACCCTGTTTTAAAGCGGATCTAAACTCATCCAGCGTATGTTCGCAGCAAACATAAAAGCACCGTTCGCCCCGGCCCAGGCCGCCGCGAATATATTCAACTGCTGCTGTGAGCTGTTCTTCAGGAGTGAGGTATAAAGCACAAACATGATCGCCTTGCTGAAACACCATTCTTGGAGATGACCCTGGCATAACACCAGGATTATACGCGTTTCCGCCGAGCCCAGAGCAGTTGCATTGGGCCGTTAGCTTTTCCAGACATAGAAATACTTCTCATCGGATTGCGTTCTACTTTCAGGCCCCTGGCCCGGGTGGCCCGGTTCACCGCTGAACGCAGATTCGCCAATCACCAGACACAATCAGCGGGCTAGAAAAAAGCCAGGGGGAGATCGTCACAACTTTTTGCCCCATCCTTCGCGCCTTTGCGAAAGGTGAGGGCCGCTCGCTTGTGTTGCCCTTGCAAAAACTTCATACCCGAACCGGTCAGATTAAGCCAACCTGCGGTACAATCCGCACGAACACACCCCCTGATCATGCCCCTGAAGACGCCCAAGCCGCGTTTTGAGCGCCGTCCTGTTGGCGGAATGCCCCCGCGAATGCAGTCGTATTGCATGGCCTGTCGCGAATTCATTGCTGCCAGTGACAAGCTCAAAAATCTGCGGATCGCGGAGAAGGCGCACCTCTGTCCTCAGCGAAAACAGTAACACTGGGATATAAATGCACAGCGCGTGGGCCACGCCCCTCGACGCATCTCACGTTAGAGTGACGGCTAACGAGGTAGAATGAGGCCCCATGAACACGACCCCGAAAGACCTGTCTTCTGAAATCAGGCATTTCTCCGCTGAGTTGAAGCGACTGGAAGAACGGCTTAAGTCAGAGCCGCCGCCCGCCCCCGCGGCTCTGAGCGAATTTCGTCATCGCGTGGACAATGTGCGCTTGACGGCCTGGAGCGCAAGCGAACTCATCCATGCGGAAGGCGCTAAAAAAGGTCCTGATTCTGTGCTGGCTTTCCTCACGGCCGAGCGGCTCAGAAGGTTTGAGCAGTTGGTGAAAAGCCTGTGCGGCGATATGGAACGCGGGCTGATCACCGTGCGGACAGAAGGAATTCAGGTCTTGTTCGAATCCGTCAACGATCTCCAGCAGCGGTTGGTCTCCGCCATCAATCGCAGGACACAAGGTCCCGGACCCAGCCGGACGAACTAACTTGGGGAAGGTTGGTTCATGCTTACCGAGGGATGAGTGCACGCCTGTCTTAACCGGTTCCAGTTTTCAGCCAGATAAACCTGCATGTCGGCCTCTGCCCAGAAAGTTTTTTTGAAGCCGCACCCCTTGCAGACCAGTGAAATGTCATTGGAATTTACGTGTGGATCAATACGGCGGCCGCAGCCGGCGCATTGAATGTCCCCGGACACAAAACCCTTTTCCGGGGCGCACTCCCCCACGAACCGCAGTCCATCTGCATCTCTTGAAATCTGCATTTCCCCCCTCGCTCGTTCTGCTGTTATGCGCCGCGTTTCATCTTCGGCTTCGCGGGCGCCAGTCCCAGGGCTATATCCGCCAGCGCCAGAAACTTGTTGCATTCTGATGGCTCAACCCTGTGAAGCTTCCAATCCCTTTGCTGTACGGGCTGCTTGAGGCGTGAAGACGGAGCAATCCACAGGTCGCTTTTGCGATAGTTGTTCTTGCCCTTCTTCGCCATTCAAACTGCCGTTATTAAGGTACTTGCCGCTGCAAGCAGGCGCTTTAGGAGAGAAATACCTGCCCGGTAAGGGGGTGGGAATCGGGCGGAGGTTTTAATCCTTTAAAACACCTTACGGCTCAATTTAGATTATGCCGGATTGCCTTGGGTTGTAAGAACGGATTGTAAGAACTGAATCAAGATGATCATCCGATTCGCTTACGCAGCGAATGGGCGACACGCCGATCCGGGGTTATCTGGCGTAAAATCTGCGGCAAAGGGCTTTTGGATTTTCAAGGATTGGGAAAAATTTTTGGCAATCTTCCATAGCAGCTGACGCATCCTACAAATTGAAACGCGCATGCATGCGGGTGGTTGATATTAGTCAGCGGTGATCAACATGCCCAGGAAAACCAAGCCTCGCAAGCCCGTTGCGCCTCCAGATGGAGTTTGGATAGCTCCGCGCACCGTTAACCAATCAGAGCCCAGGACATATGAGCCTGCCGGCATTGCCCGTTCCAACCGCTACCTTGAGTTTGCCGACATCGCCTTGGGCGTGAAGAAGACATCTTTTAGTAGTAAGAAGAAGAAGGCCTCCAATTCAGTGGCCCTCGCGCAGCATGATCAACATCCTGACGGTAAAGTCACATCCATTAATAGCGCCAAAGCCCTGAAACACAGGACTTCACAACAGGGGTTCGGCGCTTTTCGCGGTTCCCGCTGATTCCGCGGAAAAATTTTGCCCGCCCCTATATTTCCGGAAAGCCTTCTGACTCTACTGCTATAGAAGCAGGTTCATCCGTCGATGAAAAATTAAAAGGACACGGACCGGAAGCCGTGTCCTTTTTAATTTTCAACAACTCTTAATTGCCCCTTCCGCCGCGCAGGATCTTTATCACCATTGCCAGAAAGTCGTCAGGCGCCAGCGACTCGTGCGAAAAATCCGGCGACATCAGCTCTGGCCCACTCTCCCTGTGCAACTCCAGCACCGGCACCTCGCAATGTTCCTTCACCGCCGCCCATACCCGCCGCTTCTCTGAAGGCATAAGAGAATATCCCAGCATCACCAGCCGCGGCTTGTGCACCGCGCATGCGGCCTGAATGGCCGTTGAATCACTGGCCGCCAGCACCTCAAATCCTGCCTTTTCAAGCACTTTTCTGCGCACGTCTGCCAGGCCCGGATCGTGCGATACCACCAGAATTTTGTCCTTTTCAGTCACCCATAATGGGATGCTTTGAAGAATGTCTCAGCTCTTTTTCAGAAGCATTTCACAGGTGGAAAAAGTCAATTTTTTCCTAGGGTTTTTTGTCGCTTTTTCTTTTTTTCCTCAGCGATAAAGCGCGCCCGCTCCTCACAGACCCTCTGAGGTTTCTTGGCTGATGTTTCCGCTCGGGACTTTAGAAAAGCCTACCGCAGCTCTTCCATGATTTCGTCCAGCGCCTGACGTGGAGGACGCGTCAACTCTTGCGGCATTCTGGCCAGTGAAGTTTCTGTCAGGTTGAGCTGTTCAATGAAGCTGGGAGCGGTTGTGTTCACGTAAAACACGCCGGTCAGCATCTCGCCTTTTTCGTGCGCCTCCGCCAGCAGCCGCAGCGCGCCCACTTTGTCCGTGGCGTCATAGTCGCGGTCCAGCTTGCGCAGGCGCATGTGTGAACCGTCATGCATGCGCACGCTTGCCGTGGTGCCGGGATCGTAATCCACATCAATGCTTTCAAAACTTGGCACAAAGCCGACTTCCTGCACTGGCTCATCATGGTCCTTGGAATACTTGTAGGACTTGGTGGATCCATCATGATCGTTGAAAGTCACGCAAGGCGAAATCACGTCAATCATCACGGTGCCGCGGTGCGCGATGGCGGCTTTCAGCAGGTTCAGCAACTGTTTCTTGTCGCCGGAAAATGACCGCGCCACAAACGTCGCGCCCAGCTGGATCGCCAGCGCGCAGGTATCGATGGGCGGCAGATCATTGATCACGCCGGTCTTGAGCTTCGATCCCAGATCAGCCGTGGCGGAAAACTGCCCTTTGGTGAGCCCATACACGCCGTTGTCTTCAATGATGTAAATGATCGGCAGATTGCGCCGCATCAGGTGAATGAACTGCCCAATGCCGATGGAAGCCGTGTCGCCGTCACCGGAAACGCCAATCAGCATCAGCTTCTGGTTGGCCAGAGCAACGCCAGTCGCGACGGAAGGCATGCGTCCATGCACGGAGTTGAAGCCGTGAGCGCGGCTCACAAAGTACGCCGGCGTCTTGGATGAGCAACCGATGCCGCTGAGCTTCGCGATATTTTCCGGCTGGACACCCATCTCATACATCGCGTCAATGATGCGCTCCGTGATGGCGTTATGGCCGCAGCCCGCGCACAGCGTGGTCTTGCTGCCGCGATAGTCGAGCACGGTAAGCCCAACATGATTTGTTTTTGGGGCCGGTGTGGGCGTGGAAGTGGCGGACATTACTGGGCCTCCTGAGAAACGTTCTCCTGGGAAACTATAGCGTCAGTGACGGAGCGCGCATCAATCGGCAGCCCGTTGTAATGGACCACGCTGCGCAGCTTCGTCACCTGGTCAGCCGCTATATCAAGCTTGATGAGCTGGAACATTTGCGCGTCACGGTTTTGTTCCACCACGTAAACGCGGTCATGATTTTTGATGAAGTCATGCACTTCCTGCGTAAAGGGATAAGCGCGCACGCGCAAATAATCCGTGGCGATTCCGTGCTCCTTGAGCAGTTGGTCGCACGATTCAGTCAGCGCCCAGTGCGTGGTGCCGTAGGCGATGATGCCGATCTTCGACGTGCCGCTAACTTCCTTCACAGGCGCCGGCACAAACTTGCGTGCTGTTTCAAACTTGCGCGCCAGCCGGTCCATATTGTTCACATAATCGTCTGGACGCTCGCTGTACTGCGCTTTTTCATTGTGTCCGCTGCCGCGCGTAAAATACGCCGCATTCGGATGCGCCGTGCCCGGCAGCGTGCGGTACGGAATGCCATCGCCATCAACATCTTTATAGCGGGCAAAACTGCCCAGGCGCTTGAGGTCTTCTTCATTCAGCACTTTGCCGCGCGCAATCGGCTTTTCAGGATAAGTAAAAGGATGCGCCATCCAGTTATTCATCCCCAGATCAAGATCAGAGAGAACGAAGACCGGAGTCTGGAATTGCTCCGCCAGATCAAACGCATCAACGGCCATGCTGAAGCACTCTTCCACCGATGACGGAAACAGCAGAATATGTTTCGTGTCACCATGGGAGAGGAACGCGCAGAACATCACGTCGCCCTGCATGGTGCGCGTGGGCAAACCGGTTGAGGGGCCTACGCGCTGAATATCAAAGAACACTCCGGGCAGCTCAGTGTAATAACCCAGGCCAATGAATTCCGCCATGAGTGAAATGCCGGGACCGGAAGTTGAGGTCATGGATCGGGCGCCTGCCCAGCCTGCGCCCAGGACCATTCCGGCGGCGGCCAGTTCGTCTTCCGCCTGGACAACAGCGAATGTCGCTTTGCCGTCCGGGCCAATGCGGTATTCTTTTAGATAGTCGATCAGCGTTTCCACCAGCGAACTTGAAGGCGTGATTGGATACCACGTGACCACCGTGACGCCGGCAAACATGCAACCCAGGGCGGCGGCAGCGTTGCCGTCCACAATGATTTTGCCCTGGTTCTCATTCATGCGCTCCACCCAGAACGGGTCCTGCTTGGTGAAGGTGGCAATCGCGTAGTCATATCCCGCGCGGACAGCAGCTGTATTCAGCTCAGCGGCTTTCTTCTTTTTGCCAAACTGCTTGACCAGCGCTTTTTCAGATTCGGCAACGTCAATGCCCAGCAGCGCATCCACCACGCCCACATAGAGCATATTCTTGACCAGCCGGCGCAGCTTGGCTTCAGGGCATACAGGCGCCACCAGCTTGTCAAACGGCACCGGGTAAAAAGTAATGTCCTGGCGCAGGCCGGAGAGCTTGAGCGGCTCGTCATACACGCAGGCGGAGCCGGGCATCAGGGACATCACGTCTTCCTGCGCGGTCTCGGCGTTCATCGCCACCAGAAAATCAATTTCCTTCTTGCGCGCGATGTAGCCATGCTTGCTGGCGCGGATGGTGTACCACGTGGGCAGGCCGGCGATGTTCGACGGGAACAGGTTCTTGCCGGAGACCGGCACGCCCATCTGAAAAATGCTGCGCAAGAGCACGGTATTGGCAGACTGCGAGCCTGAGCCGTTTACCGTGGCCACCTGAATGCTGAAATCATTGACCTTGCGCCCCGGCGGAGGGGTGCGCTCGGCTTTTTCCTGAACTCCAAGTTCAATTGTCGTAGCCATGAAGTATCCTGTGCGGCCGTGCGGCCACAATTACCTGAATGTTGGGCCTTGCTAGTGTGAGGTAACTCCTTATTATAAAACAGTGAGCCAGATCACACTGGCTGAAACCTTGTGCTTTTGGCCGGGTCCCGGGCGCATTAGGACCGCGGGATCCTTTGGGTGAAGAGTCAACACACTTCGCCGCAGCACTATCTCAATCCAAACTCTGCGATAAGCGCAGGGCGTGCAGCGAGCAGGCTTTCCAAATGGCTTTCTGGCCACATCTCGATTTTTAAGGCACGGTCGCTTTGGTTGTGCCTTTCGATGAGACTAACTGCATCCACGCTAAATCGCCCGCTTGTTGCGAATATGAGTACATCCACTTTTGGTGAATCCCAGAGGGCCATTTGTTCCTTAACAGTTGCTACGTCCCCCGGAGACACACTCGTAGTCAACCAATGTTTACATTGAATAATTACGCGGCTACGAAGCGCGCCCGCTAAAGGGTCATTAAGCACACGCATCACTGAAAGGTCCCGGCCTTTGTCGGGTGCCTTCGTTTTCGTAAGCCACGCAGGATTTTCGTAACCAGGAGTCGAACTTATAAGAGCAAAGATCAATCGCTCAAATCCTTCGTCATCCAAAGATTCCCATTTTAATTTTGTTGAGACCGTTCCCGTTGGCTGAGTTGCAGCAAGTGTTCCGATGTCTTCTACTTCAACCGGGACCGGCTCGTCTTGGTCATAGAGACCTTTGGTAAGGCCGCTCTTTACAGAAGGCCAGTCCATACGAATGATGTCACGTAAATCTAGTACCATGCCGAATCCCAGGTGTCGTTGAAGGTCGCCCCAGCGCGGAGGGCGCGGAAGAGCACTCCCTAAAAGCATTTCAATTTCTTGCACCTGACTCTTCAATTTTTCCCAATTTTCTCCTTCGATATCCTCATTTACCTCCCGCTCGCCGACAAGTTCAAGTTCCTCAAGTAATCCGACCGTGTGGTCAATGCGTGCGATAAGATCATTCATTGCATTTCGAATGAGCTGACGACGTTTTTTATTGAGGCGGTGGCGGTATTCCGCAAGCTCACGCCCAGGGGCATTGATGCCTTCCTCAACAGCAATTTCTACGCTTATTTCTCCAAGTTCCTTTGCATCTAAGCGATTCTGACAGATTGCATTTAAATCCATTGGAATACCTTCGGGCTTCCATCCATCGATTTTGGGCAAACCTACAAGCACGTCGCGGTATGATCGGACCCGTTCCTCATACACAGGATCGCTGCCAAATTGGAGACCCTCAGGGATGAGCTTCTCAATTTCGGCCCATAGGCGTTCCAGTTTGGTCAGATTTGCTTCCGCTGCCTCAAATTGGCGCAGAGCAGAATTGATTGGACTTTCGGCCACGGTGTCCCCCACCTAAACAAAAATAAACTCTTTAGGCAAACTCAGCATCTTCCGCTCCCGTCAACTCGAAGAGGACATGTCAAACAAAAGTCCCTCAAAGCTGCCCGCCCGCTGATGACAACACGGACCCGCTCATGCCCTTCGAGATGAAGTTTAATCAAAAGCTCACAACAGAGCCGAATGACCGACTGGCGCAGCTCACCTCTAATACTTGATCTTTACCGACACCTTAAACTCCTGATAATTCGAGTACTCTGCAACGTACTGACCGCCCACCGGCACCCTGGGATTAGGGATGGTTTGTTCAGCAGTGACTGTCCTGGGCATCCAGAAAGTTTTTTTCTGGATCACCACCGGAGCGTAATCGACGGCCAGCGACAGCACGCCTTCCGGCATGGGCGGGTCCAGATATTGGATTTCCAGCCGCAGCACGTTCATGGATGAGGGATCGATCCACGCCTTGCCGCTGCCTTTCATGACGTACTGGCTGCCAAACAATTCACGATGCAGCAGCGCCTGCTGGTCTTTCTTGGTCTCAAACTTGATAAGCACCGCAGTTTTCTTATCAACCTTGTCAGTCCCGATGACCTTGTAATTGAAATACCGAGAATTTTCAGGAGAGAAGATTTCAACCAGAATGGAGCTGAAGCCGCCGCCAAAGAGAAACGGCCCGGTAAGCTGCTGGCCTTTGGGCGCGGGCCGTCCGTCAATCGTCTGGATATCGCGCCATTCGGTAAAGGGCTCGTATTTGCCGTCTGGATTTTTATCTCTGTTCTGCGTGCCCCTGAAGGTCGAGTCGATGTCAGTCTCATGAATGGTCGTTCCGCCCATCAGCTCTTTGGAGGTAATTTTCTCGTCGCAGATAAAATCCGGAAGAGAGCTCTCGAATTCCTTTACATGGTCCTGGACGCGTGGCAGAATCTGGCCCAGTTTGGGCATCGGCTGAGAATGGCCGGCGGAAGACAACACAACGCCGATCAGTCCTATGCAGACCAGCGACCTCAGGCTCATCCCCGCATTTCCTCCTGCGTCATCTTAAAGCCGGAAGCACGCTGCCGCATTCTTTTTCCGCACAAATCGCCTCACGTCCATAACTCTTTGCGGTGAAGTTAAGCGTTGCACCCGCCGCTCCTGATAAATTGTTAGCGTGAATATTGTCCTGAATGCCGCTGAAGCCCGGGTGCTCGGTTCGTTGGTGGAAAAAGACATCACCACTCCCGACTATTACCCGCTTTCACTGAACGCGCTCATCAACGCCTGCAACCAGAAGAACAATCGCGAGCCGGTGACGAACTTTGACGAAGAAACGGTCCGGCTGGCGCTGCGCAACCTGAGTGACAAGCGGCTGGCCGGCCCTGCCGGCGGCGCGGACGGGCGCGTGACCAAGTATGAGCATCGCATGCAGGAGGTGTTCAACTTTACCCGACAGGAAACCGCACTGATCTGCGTGCTGCTGCTGCGCGGCCCGCAGACCCCCGGCGAATTGCGCGGACGCACCGAGCGCATGTACCAGTTTGAGCACCTGGATGATGTGCTTTCCGGCCTGCAACAGCTCATGCGCCGCGAGCCTCCGCTGGCCAAAGCGCTGGGACGAAGGCCGGGCACAAAAGAAATCCGCTACGCGCATCTGCTTTCCGGCGACGTGGAAGCCTGGGAGCCGCCGGCGGAGACGGCCTCAAGTTCGGGATCCGCTGACGCCGAGCGCATGATTCAACTGGAAGAACAGGTAGCGGCATTGCGCAGCGAAGTGGCGGAGTTGCGGCAGCAGATGGCGGAGTTCAAGAAGCAATTTGAGTAAAACCAAAAACCCTAACACTGATAAAACGGACCAGGAACTTCTACCGCGGATTTGCGCGGATGACCGCGGATAAAGAGCGGAAAACTTTTACCACTGATTTGCACTGATGACACTGATCGGAATCGGGTGATCGCGCGTGATCGGGTGATCTGGACAAAAATTATCATCTCCACATTTGCAAAACACTCACCCCTGATTGCACTGATGACACTGATTGGAAGATCGTGATCCCACGTGATCGGGTGATCCGGTGATCTGGAACCAGTACAGCCCCTGCTTTTGGACAAAAAGCAAATCTCACCACGAGATGAACACGGATGACACGGATTTACAAATTCAAAATGGGCCTATTAACTTTTTTGATCCGTGTAAATCAGTGTTAATCAGTGTCATCTGTGGTGAGGTTTTGTACAAAGCCGTACAACTCACTCACGGCTTGAGGTAGCGCGCGAAAAACGCTTCGGCCCGGCGCATTGAGTCTTCCTTGGCTTTGCGGTTGGCAGGAACTCTTTGCTTCTTGTTGCCGGGATCGTCAAAGTCATGCTCCGCGCCGGTGTACAGTACAAACTCAATCTTGGCTCCATCGCGCTTGCCGGTTTCATTGAGCGACTGGCAGAGCCGCGGTGAAACTTCTTCATCGTCTGTGCCAATGGCGAGAAGCACCGGCGCATAGGTGCGATAAGCCTTTTTGTAATGGTCCTGCAAACCGCAGCCGGGATAGAAGGCAATGGCCGCGCGAAAACCGGTTTCAGGCGTCGGGTCCTGCATGCCCGGCGTGTTGCGGGCCATGGATGAAAGCGTGGCGCTGGCGCCGTTCGACCATCCTTGCAGGCCGATTCGATCCGCCGCCACGTCATTGCGTGTGCGCAGATAGCGGAGCGCACCGTAGGCATCAAAGGGACGAATCGTGACTTCATTCAATTCTTCAGGCCTATCTGAATATGTTCCTTTGGCGAAACCGGCGGGATATCCGCGCGGGCCAAAGCCATCCACATGCAGGGCAACATAGCCTCGCTCCGCCCAGAATTCTCCCCACATCTTATGGCGCTTGGTGAGAGTATGAGCGTCATAAACGCCGTGCGCCAAGCTGGAATAAGCGCCATGCCGGCCATGCATCATTACCACCGCTGGATGCGGCCCGCGACCATCAGGCAGCCATAGATAGCCTGTGAGCTTAGTCTTGCCGTCGTCGCTCATGAAGTGCACGGTTTTCGGCGTGACCTGGGCCGCGGCCGACAACATCAAAAACAAAGACACAAAAGTAATCGCGAGTTTACGCATTAGGATGGAATGCCTCTCTCTGGCAGAAGATTTATTGATCAGGAATTTTAGCGCTGCTTCAGTTGTAGGCCAGCGCCTTTGCATTAAACCACGGAGCCCATAGATTTCATGCTTATTTGTTGCTTGTCCTCTAGTGTGATCCCTGTCACATCAAGTCATCAAGGCTAATCTTATGATGTCCGCTCATAGCTGCCTGACGGCGTTACAATTGGCTGCGCCGCCACCTGGGCGAGATGGTTGACTTGCCGTTTCGCCATTTTTCGGCTGAAGGCCACAGCAAAGGACAAGGCCAGCATTGTGGGCCGGATTTGTTTCTGGCCGCATCGCCTGAGGAGGAGTCAATGTCAACAGTCGCCCACTCTGAAGCCGGGATTGAGCAGCTACTACACGCGGAAAACGAACTTCTGCCGCCAAAATCTCTCGTCGAAAACGCGCGCCTGAAAGATTACGCCGCGGAATACAAGCGGTCCGTGGAAGATCCTGAAGCGTTCTGGGCCGACGCCGCGAAAGAGCTGGAATGGTTCCGTCCGTGGACGAAAGTTTTTGACTGGAAGTATCCGACGTTTGAGTGGTTTCAGGGCGGCAAATTCAATATCACTTATAACTGCCTCGATCGCCAGGTGAAGTCTGGCCGCAAGAATAAAGTCGCCTATATATGGGTGGGCGAGGATGGAACCGAGCGGCAGGTAACGTACGGGCAGTTGCTGGATCAGGTTGGTCGCACGGCGAACGCGCTGAAATCGCTGGGAGTGAAGAAGGGCGACAGAGTCATTATTTATATGCCGCTGTGCCTTGAAGGCGTGGTTTCCATGCTGGCATGCGCGCGCATTGGCGCTGTGCACTCCGTGGTTTATGCGGGATTCAGCGTGGGCGCGCTGCGCAGCCGCATTGAAGATGCCCAGGCGCGAGTGATTCTTACTGCGGATGTGACGTACCGTCGCGGCAAGCAAGTGCCGTTGCGCGCGATTGTGCAGGAGTCGATTGCCGGGCTGGAGCTGGTGGAAAAAGTTGTGGTGCTGCGGCGCGCCAAGCCGATGATCGAACTCACGGAGCGCGAAGTGGATTTCAACGAGCTGGTGCAGGCGCAGAAAGCCGAGTGCCTGGCCGAAGTGATGGATTCAGAAGATCCGCTTTACATCCTTTATACGAGCGGGACCACTGGCAAACCCAAGGGCGTGGTGCACGTTCACGGCGGTTATGCCGTCGGAATTCACTATCACATGACGCGCTTCTGGGACGCGAGAGATGACGATATTTATTTCTGCACCTCGGATATCGGCTGGGTTGTGGGGCATTCCTACATTGTTTACGCGCCGCTGCTTGCGGGCGTGACAACGCTGTTCCGTGAAGGCGCGATTGATTATCCCAATCCTGGGATTGCCTGGGAGCTGGTGGAAAAATATCGCGCCTCCGTCGTCTTCACCGCGCCGACGGCGGTCCGCATGTTCATGCGCCACGGCGATGAGCTACCGAAAAAATTCGATCTTCGCAGTCTGCGTCTATTCACCTGCGCGGGCGAGCCGCTGAATCCTGAAGCGTTGCAGTGGGTGTATCGCGTGCTCTGCGGCAATGGCACCACGGCTTTCGTCGCCGACAACTGGTGGCAAACTGAAACTGGCGGCCCGTGCCTGGGCACTTTGCCGATCATGGCTGCGCGTCCGGCAAAGGCGGGCAAGGCGCTGCCCGGAGTTGTGGCTGAAGTCGTCGATCAGCAAGGCAATCCCATGCCGCCGAACAAAGGCGGGCTGTTGGTGATCCGCAAGCCGTTTCCGCACATGTTCCGCACTGTGTATGGTGACCCGGCGCGTTACTCGCAGGATTGGGGCAAGGTTCCCAACTGTTACACCACGGGCGACGTCGCCGTGTGCGATCAGGACGGCTACTTCACCGTCGTGGGCCGCGCGGACGATGTGCTGAACGTAGCCGGCCATCGCATCGGCACCGCCGACGTTGAAGGCGCGCTGGTCAGCCATCCTGCCGTCGCTGAAGCGGCTGTCATCGGACGCCCCGACGAAATCAAGGGCGAGAACATCAAGGCTTTCGTGATCCTGCGCATTGGCCACACGGCCTCGCCAGAGCTTGAACAGAAATTAAAGGAGCATGTGCGGCACGTGCTCGGAGCAATCGCCGTGCCCTCTGAAATTGCGTTCCCCGATAAGCTGCCCAAAACGCGCAGCGGCAAGATCATCCGCCGTCTGCTCAAAGCGCAGGAACTGGGCCGCGACGTCGGCGATCTCTCCACACTCGAAGAGTAGCGAGTGTAGGGAAAGCCCACAACCGGTGCGGGACCACCCCATCCCGACTCCCAGTTATGTTTCCAGCACACAATCACATCGCACTTTTTAGGATCGTGCTTGTGCAGCAGGAAATTGCGGCTTTCAAATTCCAGTTCAATCAGCAGCCGCTGCCACCGTCCCCGCTCCACTTCGCGCAACGCCTCGCAATCCGGAAATGCCGCCTGAATGTGCGTTACCACTAAGCCCAGCTTGTAAGCCACCATGCCAAACAGATAAAGCACGCCCATCTCGTTCACTGGCTCATGCGCCAGCCCCGGCGGCGTCAGTGGACGCCCGTACACGGGCCGGTCCGGCAATAACCTTGGCTTGTGCCCAAGAGGTGCGCCATCAGGTCCGCGTTCCACGGCCTTCCGCATCCCCGGTCCACGTGGGCTCCATTCCGCGATCATCTTCATCAGCTCTGGGTATTTCTTGTCCCGGCCGCTGCTTTCGGCGAATGCGCGCATTCCCTCCGCAACGCTTTTCCATCCTCCAAACCTCGAAAGAAATGGCCGTACGCTGTATTTCCCGTGCATGGATTGGTCATTGATTGAAGGCACCCGCTTCGCTTTCCGTGCCACCTCTGCCCAATCCTGGAATAGATCACCCATGCTCGTGGACACGGACGCATGTCCCACTTCCATGCCTGCTGCTCGCAGTGCTTGGTTGAAGGTTCCAAAATGCCTCATGATATGCCTGATCGTGATGCGGCTCATTTTGGTCAATTCGTGATATCTCGGCGCGCGCCCCAACTTCTCCGCGCATGCGTGCAATGCGGCAATAACCTCTTCTTTAGTGGCTGAGGTCGAACGTCCTTTTTGCTTGATCATGTTGGCTCCAATAAAAAAGCCGCCTCTCGGGCGGCTCTGTGTTGATGTGAAATTGTGGGAATGAGGCACGGATCCAGCCGTGCCCTAAAGAAGTAAAGAGGATTGTTCCTTGGCCTCTGCGGCTGGGCAAGCTTCAGCCTGGCCCGCTAAAACAAAGGGGCTAGTTGCCAATTGCTAAGTGCCAATTGCTCCCCTATTACCATATGCACGGATTTCAGCTTTCCGGGACAAGTTTTCTGAAAGAAATTTTCAATTTCCCTTCCGGCGTCTCGATAAAGATAAGTTCCGGCTCCGCCTCGGGCTCCCTTTGCAGCCGCCTCGCCCGCTGCGGCTCGCCCGATTGCAGCACCGCGCTGATCGCTCCTTTGTGTCGATCAAATCGTCTCCAGGCTGCCTGAAGGACCCGCTTATCGTCCTCCGTAAAGCAGGCCGCCAGCGCCGCCTCGCGTCCAAACCCGATCACTCTTAAATCCATGACGAGTCGTTCCCCCGGGTCCAGGTCCGTCAGCTCTGCCACCCGTTCCCAATCCACAACCAGGTTCTCGTCCTTCAGCGCATCTGCTATATCGTCTTCCAGGGAATGCAGCTCTGCGTCTGACCCGAACCTGTCTTCATAGTCATTCAGGGCCATCCCCAGCTTGTCGTCATGCTCCAGCTGTTCCCCTTCTTCGTCTCGATATTGCAAATCGCACGCAAGGATCTCCATATTTTGGTTGGGTCGGATATCCACGATCCCCATCCTCACCGCGCATCGCACAGCTCCCTTGCGGACATACGCCATCGGGTTCGGGTGCTCCTTCCATCGTCTCTCCGCGAGCACTGCCTGAATTGCTGGAACGTAGAGCAATCCAAGGCGCAACTCTTGCAGCAGTCTCTTCCACTCTTGTTCACAGGCTTCATACGTTTTGGCCTGTACGGCGGCCAATAATTCAACCTCCATTGCCATTCCCGGCTCCTGGTGAGAAATAAAGTCGGAATTTATTATAGGCGAATAAATGGAGAAACTAAAGAATTGTTTTGGGGGCGTTGGCTTTAGACGAAAGTAGCCACCACCGAATCTTTTGGCTCGGCCTGGAATAAAACTATTCCCTGCCCGGTTCTTACCTCAACATCTTCTCAATTCCTCATCGGGCCGCACTTCTCATGCGGCCCTTTTTCTATGCATTATCTGAACTATGCATTATCTGAACAACGACGGGCGGTTACGGCTGGTCCGTTCCGCCCGCCCAGAGGAAGTTTCCCGTGCCGTCGGAATACCAGCGGTTGTTGCCGTTCACGGTATCACCGAGGAAAACGGCGACGACCTGGACCTGCGTCTGGGCCGGAATAACGCGCAGCACGGGCGCAGCCAGTGATGGAGATCCGCTGCGCAGCCGCACATTGCTGACGGTTTTGACGCTGGTGGGCGCTGATGGAGCCACGGGCGCCGCCGCGGGAATGCGCGCCAGAATGGTGGGAATGGCGATGACGTTGCCAGGACAGGACTTGAGAAAGCGTATCTGGTGGTGGCGAATCACGTGGTCCTGGTCCAGCGGAATGCTCCAGCGCTGGGCGATTTCGCCCACCAGCGCGGCGCTGGCGGCAAGCTGGGTATCCGGCCACTGGTCGTCGGCAAAACCTTCATGCTCAATGCCAATGGTATAGAAATTCGGGTTGATAAAAGTTCCCGGCGCGCTGCCCGGCTTCAGTCCGGACCATTCCGGCTTGTCAATGGTTCCGGCATGATACGCGGTGTCCTTTTCGTCAACGTACTGGTGAATGTCGCCGCTTTTGCTGACGCAGTAATGCGCGGAGACCCTGGCGTTGGGATCGCTGAACTGCATATCAATGCTGCGCAGGCTGCCTTCACCAATGTGGATGACGATGGCTTCCGGCTTGAAACCCGCTGGCCGTCCGCGCCGGAAGTTTACCGGGGCGCAACCGACGAATGTTTTCATGGCTCAGCTCCTTATCCTACTGCGTTAACGTCGCCCTGTTCACCGCCCACGCCGACGTTCACAACGGCTGTTGGCGTGCCGGAACCATCGCCTGGAGCTTGCGTGGTCTGGCGAATGCAGCGTTGCGTAGCGTCATTCTGTGCGATGGAAGAGCGCAGCTTCAATAAGTCTTGCAGGCGTCCATACCAGAATGGCGCGCCCAGGCTCAGCAGCAAGGCGGAAAGCAGAATGCCCGGGACCTTTGCCAGTGTCCACTTGTCCCACCAGGTGTCAAAGTCTGTGGGCAGCGTGACCAGGCCGGCGGTGGAAAGCAGATTGTAGTAGTCCTTCTGGACTGAAGCTGTTGTTGGAGGCGGGGTAGATGTGGATGAAGGCGCGTTTCCGGTTGCAGCCGCGTTTGAAGATGAAGGAGTTGAGGTCTGCGGAGATGAAGTCGTGGCCCCAGTTGCCGTGGCGTTCGATGACGACGGAGTGGCAGTCGCGGCCGGAGCCGCCGTTGGAGAACTGGCGGGAGTTGGAGCGCCGGCAGCATCCGGCGTTGGCGTGGGCGATGCGGTGGCTGATGGCGCGGATTTCCCGCTGGGCGTTTCCGCTACCTTCTGCGAGGCATCCACCACTTTCTGCGCGCCGGCTTTCACTGCGTCACGAAACTGGTCATCCACGGAAAGGCGGTTCACCAGGGCAAACGTATCGAGCTGTACCGTGATGGCAATAACCAGCGCGGCAATAAAAGTGACAACGCGCGCCGTGACGGTAAAGCGTGAGCTGACTCGGTCAATCGTCTGGTCAAACCAGCCGTGGACCTTGGCGACAAACTGGCTTTTGGCTTCCTGCAGGATGGCCATTCCATGACGGACATCATTCGCCAGATCAGGACGGAGCGCTTCCAGTTGGAGCGCCGTAGCCCGAATATTTTTCAGTGTTCCCGCAGGATCGGTAATGCCATTTTTCGCCAGCAGATCATCCAGCGCTTTCTTGGCGACCGGCTCAAGCGTGGCCGCGCTTTCTCCCGCGGAGAGCCCCATAAGAAGAGTGGTGAATTCTTCACGATGGATGACTTCGCCCAGCTTTCCGTTGGCCTCAGCCACCAGCGGATGCTTGAGCAATGTTTCCGCAATCTTGTCGGCGGCTTCCTTGCCGATATTGGGATCAATCTGCTTCAGCAGGCCGGACAGGCCTTCCAGCAGGTTTTTGCCCCGGCTTTGCATCAGGTTGGACACAAACTGCGTAACGATGGTGACAGCCATGCTGAACAACAGCATTACCGTGGCTACGCCAATCAAAATGTCGAGAGTTTTCAGCATGCTTGCCCCCGTGCGCCGGGAACTATTGCGCGGCGCTAAAAAATTTGCGTGTGATACTTCTTAATGACGTAAAAAGATGCCGCTTCCCTTCACCAGATTATTGTATTCGTCGCTTCACGCCGACTTTTGCAAAAGCTGCCGACCGAAACGGCTGGAGTTCTTTGCGGGGGATGAACGGCTTACAGGCGCACCGTATAGAATGTTGTCGCTCGCTCGAATCCACGCCACGGAAACTGGGAAGGAATGAATGGCCGAGGAAACCGCTCCAAAATCACAGTTGCGCCGCGCCATGGGCTTCTGGGACGTGCTGTTGTTCAACATCGCCGCCGTGCTGGGCCCGCGCTGGATTGCCGCCGCCGCGCACAACGGTACTTCGTCCATCAGCCTGTGGGTGCTGGCCGCCGTGTTCTTCTTTCTGCCCACGGCGCTGATCATTATTGAGCTTTCCACACGCTATCCGGCGGAAGGCGGCCTTTACGTGTGGAGCAAAGAGGCGTTTGGCGACTTCCACGGCTTTGTGGCTGGCTGGGCGTACTGGATTTATACGTTCTTTTATTTCCCCGGACTGCTCACCGCCAGCGTGGCCATGTCTGTGTACATTGGCGGACCAAAGTATGCGTGGCTGGCGGGCAGCCCAAAATATTTACTCTGGGCGTCCCTGGGATTGCTGGCGATTGCGGTGCTGTTCAACATCGTTGGGCTCGATATCGGCAAATGGCTGCAGAATGCCGGCGGCATTTCCACGTACGTACCGCTGGTGATGCTGGTGGGCATTGGAACTTACCTGGCCATGCATCGCGGCAGCGCGACGCATTTTTCCTGGCCGCGGCTCTGGCCGGAATGGCCGCCTGATATCGACAAGCTGAATTTCTGGTCGAGCATTGCGTTTGCTTTTACCGGCATGGAACTGGTCTGCGCCATGAGTGAAGAGATCCGCGAGCCCCACAAGACTTTTCCTCGCGCCATCTATGCCTCCACCGGACTGATTGCCGTGATTTACGTTCTGGGCACCATGGCGCTACTCTGGCTTTTGCCGGCGGATCAGATTGATCCCCGCAACGGAGTGTTTGGCGGCATCAGCTTTGGCTCCGCCGCGCTGGGGATCGCCTGGTTTGGAATGCTCGCGGCTTTGCTGGTGACGGTCGGCAACGCTGGAGGCGTAGGCGCGACGGTGGCCGGCGTTGCGCGCGTGCCGTTTGTCGCCGGAATCGATCATTACTTGCCTGCGTATTTCGGCAAGATCCACCCCAAATGGAAGACTCCATATATTTCCATCCTGATTCAAGCCGTGATCTCGGCGGCGATCCTTGTGCTTTCACAGATCAACGCCACGGTCATCGGTGCGTATCAATTTCTGGTTTCCATGTCAGTGATTCTCTACTTCATTCCCTTCCTTTATATGTACGCGGCGGCCATTAAGCTTGCTCATCGGTCTGACCGCGCCGACGGACAAGCCGTGCTGGTTCCGGGCGGCATGCCAGGAATCTGGATTGCCGGCTCACTCGCGTTTCTGATTACGCTGGGTTCAATGGTGCTGGCGGCGATCCCTCCCGGCGGAGAGAACAAAGCTCTGTTTGAAGCCAAACTTGTTGGCTGCACCGTGGCATTCATAGGCACCGGCTTGATTCTTTACTGGCGCGGCGCAAGAAACAAAGCAAGGGCTGCAACCGTGCAACAGGTATAGAATCAGCGCAGCAAGCGGTGCCGCATGAAGACTTCATTGTTATTTCTGGCTGCGATTTTGCTTGGCGTCTCATGCGTCGGCTGCGGCGGCGTTCCGCAGAATAATTGCAACATCACCGCCATCGTAGCGCCTATAAGCGCCATCTCTGACCATCTTGCGGCTCCGCCAGACGACGAGGTACAGTTTGCCACGGTCTCCAGCGTCAGCGGCAATTGTCCGCTCACTCCGGACACAATAGGCACATGGTCAACTTCTGCCCCGGGCAATACCAGCATCGACTCCATGGGTTTGGCCAAGTGTCTGAGCGCAACCACCACGCCGGCAACCATCAGAAACAGCGGAACCGTTCGTGGCATAAAATTTGCGTCCGCCACGCTCACCTGCCGCTAGGCACTCATTGGCTTTGTAGACTTTGGGCGACTTGATTCCGCCACGATGAGCAATCGATTTTCTGCGCAATGGATTTATTAAACAACGGCTTCAGGTCGAGCGTTTGCCCATAGAACCACGTTGAAGCGCCGACCACCCGATAATCCGGAGAAAAGTCAGAGGAGTAATACGTCAGGTCTTCCAGTTGGAGCACGTCAAAAGACTGGAATCCGGTCTCAGTGTATGGCATCTGCTTAAATGAGTTGGCTGTGATCTGGTACTCCGCTTTGTTCGCGATGGCCGCCGCATCGCCGCGCCACACGTCAGCGCCAATCTTTTCGCACTGGTTGCGCAGCACCGCCGTCACCTGCGGATTTTTTAGATCATCGTCGGCCAGAATAAACATGCGATGAATCTTGCCGCCGCTGTCAACGAACCGTCGATTCGCGCGCATATAGTCATTGAAGGTGTCAGTGTTCCAGTATTGCCAGTAGTGGTCCACCACCCAGACTTCAATCGCGCGATGCGGATCGCGGCCAAGTATGTCCGCATAACCATCCAGCAGTCGTGTGAGTCCCTGAAGCGTATGGCCGCTCTGGGCCTCATGCATCGGCGCCTTGGGACCTAGCTTCCACAATCCCCACGCCTCGGAAATATGGGTTGATAGCTCAAGCTTCCATGCTTCCGGGTGGCAATTCCACCACCAGAATGGCATGACCACAAATGCAAATGTCAACGTGACCGAAATCTTCAGCCAATGCCGAGAGAGCCAAGCCGGGAAACGAGATGATTCTCGCAGTGCGGCAGGCGATGCGATAGCAAGGCCATCAGCAGAGGCGCTTTCCCCGAGATGGGCAGACGATGGATCTTTGTCACTGACCGGCGGTTTCTTGGATCCCGTCAGTTTAAGCAAAGCGCCGCCCAGCCCCTTCAGGGTTATCGCGATTTTTTCGTAGAGGAAAAGAGCAATAACGGCCACCACGGCCATAACGACAACACTCCAGAACGCTGCCTGGCTTATATTCATATCGCTCATTTTGCGCCTCCGACGTTCCAGTCCAGGAAAACCTGCCAACAGATGGGTCTGGGACTAAGGCCCTGACGGAAGGTGACGCAACAGGCCAAAACGTTTCACGCGACTTGATAGCCATCATTGGAAATCGCGTTCTGTATTTGGGGTAAGGGTAGGCACAAAAACTGCACCGCCGCGGTGTGTGTCTTAGAATCGCGGGCTTTCAGACCCAAACTAGAAATTGAAATCAGGGCGCTGCAACCCGGTGCCTTTTCCAACTCACGCCAGAGAAGGTTCGAGCGCCGTCTCCTGTCTCAATGCCTGCAACAGAACAGACTGCTGGCCGGCGACGAATGCATTCCGTTCCTCCAGCAAATCTCTCTGGAAAGCCAGGCAAGCCGCTCTGATCGTCTCCGGCGTGCATCTGGCCTCCACGCCCACGGAGTAGGAATCCCAAACCTGCTGTACCACGTCAAACAGGAATTCATTGGCAGCCTGGGTAATTTCCTGCAGCTTTTCATGATATTGCGCCAGCCCTTCCAGCGGCGGAAAGAGGCCTCGCATGGCGGCTACTTCGGCTTTGGCATATTGCAGTTGCGGCGTCAGCGCGCCAATACCGTGGATCCAGCCGGATACATGCACCATCTGGTTCAGGTCATAGAAAAGCGCATCCAGCCGGGGATCAAGGAAATCATAGTCAGGGTGCAGAACGTCGCCTTTGAGTCGTCCAGTTTTGGCAAGTTCCTCTTTGATGGGTGTTCCATCATAGGGGACCATACGGCAGAATGAAGCGGCGGAGCTGCCGTCGCCGACGATAGTGCGGAGAAACTCCAGGTTTTCGCGCACGGATTCGAACGTTGAAGAGGGATCAAACAGCATGAACCCATACTCGAACATGATGTCTAAATCCTTCAGGATTTTCACTGCCCGCAGATTCTGTTCTACGTTGATTCCTTTGTGCAGTGTGGTAAGTCCTTGCGCGCTACCGGATTCCAATCCCATATAAACCAGATACAGTCCCGCGTCCCGCATTCGCGTCATCAACTCTGGTTCAACCGCATCGGCGCGGCAATTGATCTTCCAGATAATGCGGCGGGCGAGCCCAGCGGCATGCAGCGCATCCACAAAGTCATTCGCCCAGCGCCGCCATACCGGCCCGTAGAGCGGAAAATCGTCATCCTGAAAAAGAAAGATGGTGATTCCGTCGCGCTCATGCAGCATCCGCATTTCTTCCACCACGCGCACCGGGTTGCGCGTGCGCACAACCTTGCCCGGCGCCGTGCGGTAGAAAACGTAGATAGAACAGAAGGAACACGTGCGAATACAGCCCCTGCTTGCCAGCATGGGCGCTACCCGCCGGCCCAGGAGACTCATAGGCCTCTGGTCGCGGTCGGGATATGGCAAGTCATCCAGGTCACGTACCAGCGCGCGTAGCGGGTTGTCGACTATCTGGCTCTCCTGCCGGTATGCGATTCCATCGATTCCCCGCCATTCCTGCCCCAGGCTAACGCGATCCACCAATTCCAACATCGTCAACTCACCCTCAAAAAGCACGGCGCTGTCTACGGCGGGAGCAAGTTCGAGCGCCTGTTGATAGCTCAGACTGGGGTAATGACCGCCCATGGTGAAATGGCATGAAATACCGTTCTGGCGCAGATAGCCTGCCAGCTCTTCAAACTGTTCAATGTAGAACTGGAATATCAGGGAAAAGCCGATCACCACCGGATTCATCTCTTGCGCAGCCCGCAGGATTTCTTCCCGCGGCTGCTCGAAGTCAAGTATCTCGGCGCGGTAGCCATGACTTCGCAGCGTGGAAGCCAGGTACCCCAGACCAAGATTGGTCTGTTCCTGAAATCCGATCAGCATCACTGGCCGCGACGTGTCACGGCTTTGATGAGAAAACAGCGTTCCGCTGCTTGCAGCAACTTCGTGGGAAATCTCTCGATTCATGGCGTGCTCTCCTTGCCGTAAGATGGGGAAGATAAAAGCGGGCAGTGAGAAAACAGCCCAGCGGCCCCGTTTTTTGCGGGACCGCCGAACGGTAACAGGATCAGCCCTTCCTTTGATTGAGCGCCGAGATGTGCGCATCAATCGCCTTGCTCTGCGCTTGCAGGACTTCTTTTTCCATCTGCAGTTGCGCCAGCGCCACTTTCACAAGCGCCTCTTTGTCATGTAGTTGAAACAGCCATGGCGGGCCCGGATCTGGAATCCGCCAGTGGATGAATTTGAATATGTCTTGAAGCTCAGTTTGAACCTTCGAATCGATTGGTGCCATTTGAGTCGTCCTCCTCGTGCAAGTTGGATACTTTGGGAGCCAGGGTTGTTAAAGAGCCCGGAGTTAAGATCGACGGGGGGCCGCTCTCATGCGGCCGCGACACGTCATACGTACTGTTATGTGCACGGCCATGCAAAAGCGTTACAAATTTTGGAAAGAAAAAATTGACGGTTTTTAGGGACAGGGCGCTCAGCTGGCATGGATTCGATTTGGATTCCTACTCAACTACAACGCAGAGTTTGCAACAAAAGAAATCGGGTATGGTGCGGTGAACGGCGCAATTCCATCCCTTGCAAAAGAGGTGAAAGATGAGCAACGAGTGTTTTTTTTGCTTACTTGTTACAATCCCATCGCATGCCAACCGTGCTTCGTTCCGGACCGTACCGACTCTATTTCTATAGTCACGAGCCAAACGAACCACCACATGTGCACGTAGATCGAGATGATCTGTCGGTAAAGTTCTGGCTCGATCCAGTTGCGTTGGCCCAAAATTTTGGCTTTAATGCGCGTGAATTGGGTGTGTTGTATGGCATCATAGTGGAGCATCAGCAACAGCTCCTGGAGGCTTGGCATGGGCATTTTGGCACTCGGCGCGGATGAGAGAGTAGCCGAAGTTTCGTTCACTGACTCCGCCCTGAGTGTGGCCCTGAAAGATGGCCGAACGATTACCGTGCCTCTCACTTGGTATCCCACGCTGCTGAATGCCACACCTAAACAAAGAATGAACTGGAAAATCGCCGGCGGCGGATACGGCATCCACTGGCCCGACCTCGACGAAGACCTCAGCACCGAAGGTCTCCTGCGCGGTGCACCGGCTCCACGCAAAGCCCGCTAATCCCGCGCCGCCTATAATCTTTTTCAGATCACCTTTGAATTTTCTGCAAACTTTTTTCTTCAGCTTACGTATTCATAAAAGGCAGTCTTAGTCCGTCTATATACGTGTGCCAGCGCGTCCGGCGAAGGGAGCGGTCTTCAAATGGGGAATTTCAACTCACAACTCAGGCAAGTCCTTCGTCGGCTGGTCCGCACTCCCATGTTTACCGCGGTCACGCTAATCACCCTGGCTGCCGGCGTGGGCGCCAATACGGTTGTCTTCAGCGTGCTTGAGGGGATTCTGCTGAGGCCGCTGCCGTATCCCAAGCCGGAACAACTGGTAACCATTGCCCATGCGGCTCCGGGGATCAATTCGGCCGGAACATTCCCGGGCGCGCCTTCCAACTACTTTATCTATCGCGACCAGAACCACAGCTTTCAGGACATTGCCATGATGACCGGCGATTCGGTCAGCATCACCGGAATTGGCGAGCCGGAACAGGTACGGGCGCAGCGTATGACGGACGGGATGACCTCGATTCTGGGCGTCAATCCCGTGCTGGGCCGCGGCTTTTCCCGCCAGGATGATCTGCCCAGCAGTCCGCTCACCGCCATCCTGATGTATGGCTACTGGCAACAGAAGTTTGGTGGCGATCGCGGCATTGTGGGACAGAACATCAAGGTGGATGGCAAGCAGACGCAGGTCATCGGCGTCATGCCCAGGGACTTTCACATACTTGATCAGGATGATCCGGCAGTGCTGGTGCCTTTTCAATTCGACCGGCCCAAGATCTTTCTGGGAAATTTCAGTTACTTCACGGTGGCGCGGCTTAAGCCGGGCGTCACAGTTGAGCAAGCCAGCTCTGACGTGGCCCGTATGCTGCCCGTCGTGCTCTCGAGCTTCCCTGCGCCCCCGGGCTTCAGCCTGAAGATGTTTCAGGACGCGCGCCTTGAACCCAAAATTTCACCGTTGAAGGACCGCGTGGTTGGCGACATCGGCAAGACGCTCTGGGTGCTGATGGGGGCGATTGGGCTGGTGCTGTTGATTGCCTGCGCCAATGTCGCCAACCTGGTGCTGGTGCGCGTGGACGGACGCCGCCAGGAATTGGCGATCCGCTCAGCGCTGGGCGCGGGCTGGGGACGCATTGCTTCTGAGCTGCTGTTTGAAAGCCTGGTGCTGGGATTCTTGGGCAGCCTGCTTGGATTGGGCATCGCTTATGGCGCGTTGCGTCTGCTGGTATCTGCGGCGCCACGCAGCTTGCCGCGCGTGCATGAGATTGGCATGGATGGCTGGGTCTTGCTGTTCACCCTCGGCGTGGCACTGCTGGCCAGCATCTTGTTCGGCTCGATTCCCATTTTCAAATACGCGGGCGCGCGGCTGGCTACCGGTCTGCGTGAAGGCGCTCGCGGCATGAGCCAGAGCCGCGAGCAGCATCGCGCGCGCAGCGTGCTGGTGGTGATACAGGTGGCGCTGGCGCTGCTGGCGCTGATCTGTTCCGGTTTGATGACGCGCACCTTCATCGCCCTCACGCGTGTGCAACCCGGCTTTAGCGCGCCTGAAGAAATTCAGACGTTCACCATCGCCCTGCCCAAGAGCGTGGTGGCCGAAGATCAGAATGTCCCACGCAAGTTTGAAGAAATCATGCACAAAGTGGAGGCGGTGCCGGGCGTCACGTCCATCGGGCTCTCTACCAGCATTCCGCTCGATGGAAACGGAAGCTTCGATCCGGTATTTGCTGAAGACCACACCTATCGGCCGGGTGAACTGGCGGCACTGCGGCGCTTTAAATGGATTTCACCCGGCTTCCTCAAAACCATGGGAACTCCTCTGCTGGCGGGACGCGACCTGACCTGGACCGATATCTACAACATGAATCCAGTGGCGCTTGTTTCAGAAAATGTGGCGCGCGACCTGTGGCACGATCCTGCCGCCGCACTGGGCAAACGCATTCGCGTGGGCTCAACTGACGACTGGCGCGAAGTGGTTGGCGTGGTGAGTAACGTGTACGACGACGGCCTGAACCAGAAGCCCTCCACCGTGGTCTATTGGCCGTTGCTGATGCGCAACTTTGAAGGCAATGGAGTAAGCACGCGCCGCGAGGTTTCATTCACTCTGCGCACTCCGCGCGCGGGCACAGAAAGCCTGATGAAAGAAGTGCGGCAGGCTGTCTGGTCGGTGGATCCCAACTTGCCGCTGGCTAAAGTGCATACCGTGGATTATTTCTATCGCAGTTCCATGGCGCGCACTTCATTCACTCTGCTGATGCTCGGTGTTGCGGGCGTAATGGCGCTCCTGCTTGGGACCGTGGGCATCTACGGCGTGATCGCTTACTCGGTTTCGCAGCGCACACGCGAGATCGGCATTCGCATGGCGATGGGTGCGCAGCGGAGCGAGCTCACCGGAATGTTTGTCCGCCATGGGCTGGCGCTCAGCGCGATTGGCGTCGCCTTTGGACTGGTGGCTGCATTGATCTGCATGCGCTTTCTTTCCACTTTGCTCTTTGGCGTGAAGCCTGTCGATCTATTGACCTACAGCGCGGTTTCCATTGGGCTTGTGGCCACGGCGCTGCTGGCAAGCTATCTGCCTTCGCGCCGCGCAGCCACAATTGATCCTGTGGAAGCATTGCGCGGAGAGTAGTGGAATAGCGATTGCAACGAGCTGAAACCCAGAGATCGCCCAAGTCGCACTCGGGATTGCAGATTAGTTCATCATCGCCATTGACCGCCGCAGTGACAGCGCGGTCTGCCGGATCTCTTCAGCGTCGGAAGCGTCAGGAGACATCTTTACGTACTCATCAAAATCGCTCAGCGCGCCGCGATAATCGTTGAGGTTATACCGCAGCACCGCGCGCTGCTTCATGTCTTCAGGCGAGCGCGGATAGATCACCAGGATCAGGTCCACCACCTGCACAGCTCGGCGGAAATCGCGCTGGGAAAGGTAAACCGTGCGCAGGTTGTTCAGCATGCGTGTCAGCATCTGGCGGCGCGTTACGGCCAGAAGAAATTCGGGTTGCAGCGCCACCTGGCCAGCATAAATGCTGTCGAGCTTCTGGCGGCAATCGTCCTCAGTCACGATTGACCCGCGCTCAAAAGCGTCAATTAAAATGGAATGGCCATCCACGTCATAGTGCTTGAGCAGAAAATGTCCCGGCATTCCGACGCCGAATAACTGAAAACTCACGCGCCGCGCCACTTCCATATAGACCAGCGCCAGAGTAATGGGAATACCCAGGCGGCGGTCGAGCACATCATGAAGAAAAGAATTTCGTGGACTGTAATAATCCACGGTGTTTCCGCGAAACATCTCTTCCTGGAAAAGCACGTCGTTCAACGCGGCAATGATCTGCACGGGATCGTCCGGGTCGTCGATTTTTTCTGCCACGCGCGCGGCCAGTTCGTCCACGCGCCGCACGTAATGCTCGATATCGAGTTGCGGATCTTCAATTCGGGAAAAAGTCAGCGCGGAGCGCAGAAGATCGACCCGCTCGTCTTCGATTTCCGAACCCACCAGCGCGGCAAATGCCTGGATGATGTCTGAACTGGCTCCGGTGATCACCTATAAATTCTAGTTCAAACGGAGGCTGAAAATCTGCTGCCCGGAAGGCCAGCGTATGGCCTTGGCCTAAAGCGAGCTTTCTTTGGTCGCGGATCAAACCTGCAATACGTCGCCTTCGCGGGCGATGGTCCGATACAGCACCGGATTGATAAAGAAGCCTAAGAACAGCCGGGAAATAAGTCCGGCCACAATCACAATGGCAAAAGGCTTCTGCGTGTCTGAGCCGATCCCCGTCGATAGCGCCGCAGGCAGCAGGCCAAGGCACGCCACAAGAGCGGTCATCATGATCGGGCGCAACCGCAGCAGAGCCGCCTCACGCGTCGCCGAGCGTATGTCCATGCCTTCCAGCCGGAGCTTGTTGATGTAAGAGATCAGGATCACGCCTGTCTCCACTGACACTCCCATCAACGCCAGCAGGCCGAGCACAGATGAAACGCTGAACGGCGTATGCGTGAGCTTGAGCGCAATCAGCGCGCCCACCGGCTCGGTCATGATCACGTCCAGGGCAATTGCCATGGGAAATTTGAAGTTGCCATACAGAGCAAACAGGATAAAGAAGATCAGCAGAACCGCCAACGGACCTATGATGCTGAGCTGCTGCTTGGCGGCGATGAACTGGTCATACTCGCCACCCCACGCGATCTGGTATCCGCCGGGTATTGATACATTTTTCTGCACCGCGGCCTGCCCATCTTCTACCGCCCGTTGCAGGTCGCGGTTTTCAATGCTGTACTGCACGCCGATATAGCGTGAGTTGTTTTCACGATAGATAAATGATGCGCCGTTTCCCTGCTTGATTTCCGCCATCTGGCTGATGGGAATCTGCTGGCCGTCCGGAGTGCCCACCAGCAGGTTGCCGATTTCCTGTGCGCTGCTGCGGAACTGCGGCTGCATGCGCACCACAAGATCAAAAAGCTTTTCTCCCTGCACTACCTGTGTAGCGGCCTGTCCGCCCACCGCGGCTTGTATCACTGCTTCCACGTCAGCCACGTTGATGCCATAGCGCGCGATCTTCTCTCGATCAACATTGATGTTCAGGCTCGGCTGGCCCAGCTCATGCACCACCGTAAGGTCAGAAAAGCCGCGCACATTCTCCAGCGTCTTCTTGATTTCCACGGCCTTCTTTTCCAGCACATCAAGATCGGAACCGTAAATCTTTACGGCCAATGAACTCTTCAGACCGGTAAGTGCTTCGTCCACTGCGTCTTCGGCCGGTTGCGTGTAGTTAAAAATGATTCCGGGAAAAGCTTCCAGTCTTTTGTCGATGTCAGCAATCAGCTTTTCCTTGGTATCGAGCTTGCCCTTCCAGGACGAATCGTCGTACGGCTTCAGTCCGACATAAAATTCGGCGTTAAAAAATCCGGTAGGATCGGTGCCATCGTCGGGACGGCCATGCTCGGAGCCAACCACCGTAACTTGAGGATAAGAAATCAGAATGTTGCGGACCTGCGGCACAATCTTGCTCGACTCTTCAAAGGAAATCGTATAAGGCATGGTGGCGCGGACCCACAGCGCGCCTTCATCGAGATGAGGCATGAATTCGCCGCCGATAAAAGGAACGAGGCAGAGCGTCGCGGCAAAAATCAAAACCGCAATCAGCAGCGTCAGCCTGCGATGGTCAAGGCACCAGTCGAGCTGCCACGTATAAATGTCTTTGATCCACTCAAACGCGCGGTTCTTTGGTTCCTTAACGCCCTTGGTGAACATGTAGGAAGCCAGCACCGGAACCAGCGTGAGCGTAAGTATCAGCGCGCCGATCAGGGCGAACGACATGGTTTCCGCCATGGGATGGAAAAGCTTCCCGGAAGGCCCACTCAGCGCATAGATAGGAAGATAACCCGCGATGATGACAGCGACGGAATAAAAAATAGGGCGATCAACGTCCTTGGCCGCCGCCAGAATCACTTCGTTCAGTTTGTAGGGCTGGCCTTCTCGCAGCGCCAGCTCGCGGTAGATGTTTTCCACCATGACCACTGTGCCGTCAATGATGATGCCAAAGTCAATGGCGCCTATCGACAGCAGGTTGGCGGAAACATCATGCGCATGCAGCACGATGAAAGCAAACAACAGTCCCAGCGGGATGGTGAGCGCGACAATAACGGCAGCACGAACGCTCACCAGGAAGAAAAGCAGCACCAGCAGAACCAGGATCATCCCGCGGATAAGATTGCCTTCCACTGTCCGCGTAGTAACCTCGACCAGATCGCTACGGTCATAAAAAGGCCGCACCTTCACGTCACGCGGCAGAATGGAGCTGTTTAACTCCTCCGTCTTCTTTTGTACGGCCTTCAGAACGGTCTGCGTCTGCTCATCGCGGCGCATCAGGATCACGCCTTCCACGGCATCGTCGTGATTTTCGTTGTGCGTCTGGAAACCAAAGCTACCAAGGCGCGGAGCATTGCCAATCGTCACGTCGCCAACGTCCCGGATACGAATCGGCGTTCCCTTGTTGCTGGCAATCACGATGTTGCCGATGTCGCTGGTGTTTTGCACCAGACCAAGCCCGCGGACGTAATAGAATTGGCCGCCCTGGGAATAAAATCCGCCGCCGGCATTCGCGTTGTTGACTGAAAGCGCCTGGAGCACCTGCGGGACTGTCAGGTGATATCCGTACAGCCGCGAAGGATCCAGCAGCACCTGATACTGCATGACCGTGCCGCCAAGGCCGGAATCGTCGGCCACGCCGGGAACGGATTTGTATGCCCGCTCAACCACCCAGTCTTCAATGGTCTTCAACTCCTGCGGTGTGCGGTCAGGACTTTCCAGCACGTAGCGATAGACAAGTCCGCTGGGACTGAATAGCGGCGCCATGCTGGGCGTCACGCCCGTGGGAAGCTCCGCGTCGCCGATTCTCTGGAAAATTACCTGCCGAGAAAAATAATTGTCGGTTCCCTCTTCAAACGTAAGCTTGATATCGGAGAGCCCGTAGAGCGAGATGGAGCGCATCACCACCATTTTGGGCGCGCCAGACATTTCCACTTCCAGCGGGAGAGTGATGAGCCGCTCAACTTCTTCCGCGGCGTGGCCTGGCCACTGCGTGATGAGTTCGACCGTGGGCGGAGCAAGGTCTGGGTATGCGTCCACCGGCATGCGCTGAAATGACACTATGCCGGCGATGATCAGCAGCACGGTGAGCATCAGCACCAGAAAGCGCTGCCGCAAAGCCATTTGTACAAGTCTGTGGATCATTATTGCGAACTCGCAAACTGCAGGAACAAGCTGCCGTTGCCGGCGACGCGTTCTCCAGGTTGCAGACCGGCGATGATCTGCGTTTTGCCGTCACTGCTTTGGCCCAGTTTTACCGGTCGTCGCGCGAACTGGTCTTGCGCCACTGCCACATAAACAAACGGCTCATTCTCTGCGTCGCGCAACACTGCCGCATCCGGCACCAGCAGCGCGTTATCGATCTTGCCTGCCACAACCGTAGCTGTTACGTACATGTCTTTTTTCAAGCGGCCTTCAGGGTTCTTGGTGTCGATTCGCGCTTGCAATGTCCTTGATGTGGCGTCCAGCGCCGCGCCCATGAAAGAAATTCGTCCATGAAACACGTCGGGATACGCATCCGTCTTGATCGTGACAGGATCGCCCACGTGGACGTAAGCGAGTTGGTTCTCATAAACGTTGGCGAGCACCCAGACCGTACTCATGTTGGAGATGGTGAAACACTGCGTTTGTCCCGCTTGAAGCACTTGTCCTGGCGCCACCAGGCGTTCAACGGCCTCGCCCGGAATGGGCGCAAGCACCGGAACTTCCGGCGAAGTAGGATTCTCAATCAGCGTGTCCGGACGCGGAATGCCGAGAATCTTTAGCGATTGCTCTGCCGCCTGCTGATCGGCTTGCGCTTGTATTTCCGCCGACTCCGCCGCCTGCAAATCACGTTCGGCGATCGCATGGTGAGCGTAGAGGTCCTGCGAGCGCAGGTAATTCTTGTGCGCCAGTGAATGCGCGTCACGCGCCTTCAGGTAATTCGCGCGAAGCTGGGAGTAATCCGGGCTGCTGACGTACAACATCGGCTGGCCCTTTTTCACCTGCTGGCCCGGCGAAACCAGAATCCTGCTTACCGGTCCGCTCACCTGCGAGATGACAGGCGTAGTGAGAAAGCTGTTGTACGCAACTGTTCCGTTCAACCGCAGAACGCGCGGCCATGATGTGGGTTGGACCGTGACCACCTGGATGTGCGAAACCTGCTCTTTAGGCACGGTAAACAGCTGGGTCTTATTGGCATCCGTTGCGCTTTTTTCTTTGGCCTTCGGATCGCCACTCGAACATCCGGACAGAATCATCCCAAGAGCCAGAGCCGCCATGATCGAAGCCTTGGCATTAAGCGAAATTGGGCGGAGCAGTTGGTGAAGATATCTCATGGCAAACTCCTTGTCCCGATGGCCTGCCGCAACTGCTCCAGGCTGAGCATGTAGGCGGCCAGCGCCTGCCGGTAAGCGAGTTGTGTTGAGCGATAACTCCGCTCGGCATCGAGAAAATCAAGCAAGGTGGCTGCGCCCGCCTTATATGCATATTGGCTGATGTCGCGCGAATCCTGCGCCTGCTTGAGGTAGCCGGAAACATAAAGCTTCACCACGTCCTGGTTGGAACTTGCCGATTCATACGCGTTCGTCACGTCGGTCATTACCGTGTCCTCAGCGGCTTTGGCGGTTAGCTCAGCGCCGGTCAGCGCGAATTTGGTTCGCGCAATTTCACCTTGATTGCGGTCAAAGATGGGAAGTGGAACGCTAAAGAAGAGCGAGGTAGAGCTTGCGCCGGATACGTGCGAGTAACTGGCGGAAGCATTGAAATCCACTTTCGAATTTGCCTTGGCCAGCGAAATCTGGCTGTTGGCGGCTTTTATTCCCTTTTGCGCTGCCAGCAGATCAGGCCGCGTGGCCAGAGCCTTTACCTGCAAGTCCGGCAGGGCTGCCGTGAGCGGCTGGTAGTCCAAGTCGCCGACCACGTCAAAATCGTGCGGGAGTGAGGCGTATCCAACGAGTTGGCGCAGGCTACCCAGGGCCTGGACTTTGGCTACTCGGGCGGAACTTACATCAGTCTGGAATTGCAGGAGTTGCAGCTTGATCTTCAGGTAGTCGCCTTCACTGATATCTCCGGCTTTGTAACGCTGTTCGCTGATCCTGACTGTGTCCTGAAAGCTGTTCAGGTTTTCCAGCGCAAACTGTAATGTGGAATTTGCCAGCAGCACATCAATGAACTGCTGCGCAACATTGAAGACCAGCGTGCGTTCCGTATCGGCGATCTGCGCTGCTGTCACGGCCGTTGCATCGCGAGCAGCCTGCAATCGGTTCTGGCGTTTGTGCCCGCGCTCAAAAAGATAGCCCAGGCCGATATCAAATTGCTGCAGGTTGTTCAGCGTATCGGTAGAGAAGTCTCCGCTAAACACCGGTATAAATTGCGAGTCCCAGGCAAGTGTCGGGTTCGGCCGAAGATTGGCGGTAATTTCCTGCGCCTGGTTTTGCTGGATCTGCGTACGCGCGGCTTTGATGCTGGGACTGTTCGCCAGCGCCATTGTGATCGCCTGCTCCAAAGTGATTTGCGTGGCCGCGGGGCGATCGCGGGTCGGCGTGGGCGTGGCCACAGGAGGCGTAGATTGGCCTGCGGACGGCGCCGATTGGCTTTGGCCGGCGGCGGAAGAGCTAAGCGGAATTGTCGTCTGCCCCGGCAAAAGCGGAGGCAGCATAAAGCATGAAAGCAAGAGGGACACCCGAAACATCGTTCCCCTCCAAAAAATTCTGGATTTTATGGAGCTAATCTGGATGAATGGCCTGGATCAGGCAGCGGGAGGCGGGCGGATGAAGAGGCTCAGCTCAGAAATGGCGCTCTTGCCCTGTGTTTTATACGGGACGGTAAAAGCTTCCACGGAATGGAAGACCAGCAGCAGGTAAACCGTGACCGTGGGCGCATTCGCATGAACGGAAAGGCAGATAACACAAGTAGAAGAGTTCTGCGCGACTGCGGCATCGGAATGGCTATGCGTTGCTTCCAGTCCGGCCACAAACAAGGCAAGCACAATGCAGACCATTGCGATCAGGCGCATGAGCTTACGGCTCTCGAATTGACTGGTTCCGGCTTGCATGGGCGATTGCGGTGGAGTGCCACCGAATGCAGAATTCAGCTTACAGTAATTTCCACAGCCTGCCAACGTATCCTCATTGTATTGATGCAGGGTGTTCCGTCTTAGGCACTCACGAAAGTGTTCGGCCCTGAGGGTATCCCGCCTCGAGAAACCGCATCTACGGACCAGCTTTACAAACCTTAGGGCCCGGAAATTGCACGACCAGAGCTGCTGTGCTAGCGTTGAAGTGTATTGAGAGGCATTTTGCGAACCATTCCTTCGGGGCTGGACCGAAAGGAAGCTGAACTCTACAGCCAGCTTGATCCTCACCAGTTCCCAAAACATGTCGCGATCATCATGGACGGCAACGGCCGCTGGGCCAAACGCCGCCACCTGCCGCGTATTGCCGGCCATCGCCGGGGTGTGGACTCCGTCCGCAAAGTCGTGACCACGGCTTCCAATATCGGATTGTCTGCACTGACGCTCTATGCTTTTTCAGCGGAGAACTTCACCCGCCGTCCTCCGACGGAAATCCACTTTCTAATGAAGCTCCTGCACCGATATCTGAAGAATGAGCTGCCGCTGATGCATCGCAACAATATCCGGCTGTCATTTATCGGTCGCAGCCACATGCTGCCGCAGGAAGTACAGGAGCGCATGGCCTGGGCCAAAGAGCAAACGGCGCACCACACCGGCATGGTCATGACGCTGGCGCTGAATTATGGATCGCGCTCAGAGATCGTGGACGCCTGCAAATCCATGGTGAACGCCGCGGCCAACAATGGCGGCCTGGACCATTTCAAGATCGACGAAGAGAGCCTGAACCGCCACATGTACACCAGCAACCTGCCGGAGCTGGACCTGATTATCCGCACCAGCGGTGAAATGCGCCTGAGCAATTTCCTGCTGTGGCAGGCGGCGTACGCGGAAATCTATGTGACCAAGACGCTCTGGCCTGACTTCAACGGCGTGCATCTGCTGGAAGCCATCAAGGAATATCAGTCGCGCGAACGGCGCTATGGCGGCTTGAACGAACCCAGCCCAGGCAGCTCAAACTAGATGAAAAGAGTCCTTACCGCAGCGGTGCTGGTGCCGGTGGTGCTGCTGATTTTGTTCAAGGCGCCAAACTGGCTTTACAGCGCGTTTATTGGGCTGATCGCCGTGCTTGCCGTCCATGAATATTTCGGCATCGCGTTCCATTACCAGCAAAAGCTGCATGCCTACGTGGTCGAGGTGGCGATTGGCCTGTATTTTCTGGGCCAGAGTCTTTTTGGAATCAATGCGTTTGGTATAGAAAATCTTGGTAGAGCGTTTGACCGATGGGCCACCGACGCAACCGGTGCACGCGTGCTGCCCCTTGTCCTGGTGGCTCTTGGCATGTTTCTCTGGCCGATGAAGGATGTTTTGCCGGCGGCGGCATTTTCTTATTTCGGGTTCATTTATGTGGCCTTAACGTTGGGCGAAATCTCAACCATCGGGCATTTTGAGAATGGCCGCGTTACCGTATTCGTCTTTCTCTTGGTGGTATGGTCCGGCGACATTTTTGCCTATTACATTGGACGCGCTTTCGGAAAACATAAGCTGGCAGAAACCATCAGCCCGAAAAAAACCTGGGAAGGAGCTATCGCTTCCACGGCAGGAGCGGTGCTGGTCTCAATTGTGCTCTTTCACTACATACACTCTCTTGGAACGGTATTGGTAAAGCTTCACGCGCTGCCGTCAGAGAGCCTTCTCTTTACCGATATCCGGCTGTACGCGCCTGGCTGGCAGCTTGCCGCCGTGTTTGGTTTCGTGGTCAACATTGCTGCTCAGCTTGGTGATTTGGCAGAATCGGCCTTCAAACGCGGAGCGGACGTTAAGGATTCCGGGACATTGCTACCCGGCCATGGCGGTTTGCTGGACCGGATTGACGCGATGCTGTTCGCGGCTCCGGTATTATGGTTTTTCTATCCCGCTTTATATATGGCGCTCAGGCATCAACCATGAAACGCATTGCCATCCTCGGTTCCACCGGCTCTATTGGCCGCAGCACGCTCAACGTGATTGAAAACAATCCTGAGCGATTTCAGTTGTGGACAATGGCCGCAGGTTCGAACATTGAATCCGCCTTGAACGACGCGCGCCGCTGGAAACCGAAAATTCTTTCACTTGCCTCAGAGCAGGATGCCGAAAAAGTTCACAAGCAGCTCAAGGCTGAGGGTCTTGGCCACATTGAAGTTGTCCATGGACAGCCCGGAACCGTGCGGGTGGCCACGCATCCTGAAGTTGATTTTGTGGTGAGCGCCATTGTGGGCGTTGCGGGATTGAAAGCGACATATGAAGCCGTTCGGGCAGGCAAAGCAATAGGGTTAGCAAACAAGGAATGCCTGGTCGCGGCAGGTGAGTTGATCACGGCTGAAGCGCGCAGGCAGGGCAAGCCTCTGCTCCCGATCGATAGCGAACACAACGCCGTCCACCAATGCATGCGTGGCGGAAGAATGAATGAGGTCGAACGGGTATGGCTTACCGCCAGCGGCGGGCCATTTCTGAATACACCAAAATCTGACTTCGAAAAAATCACGGTGGAGCAGGCGCTGAATCATCCCACGTGGAAGATGGGCCAGCGCATCACCATCGATTCCGCCACCCTGATGAACAAGGGATTTGAAGTCATAGAAGCCTGCCGGCTGTTTGATATGCCGCCAGAGCGCGTGAAGGTGATCGTTCATCCACAATCGACGATTCACTCTCTCGTCGAATTCAATGACGGCAGCATTCTGGCGCAGCTTTCGGTCACGGACATGCGCCTGCCGATTCTTTACGCGCTGACTTACCCGGAGCGCATCGAGTCTGACCTGCGATTCAACGTTCTTGACCTGAAACGGCTCGACTTTGCGCCGCCCGATCCTGACAAATTCCCCTGCCTGCGCCTGGCCTATGAAGCGGCGGCTGCCGGGGCATCGAAAACCATTGCCCTCAATGCGGCAGATGAGGTCGCCGTAGCTGCTTTCCTAAAACGGGAAATCGGTTTTACCGATATTTCTAAGGTGGTTGAGCGCACAATGAATGAAACTACGGCCTGCCGTCCTGAATCTATAGAAGAGGTACTTGCCATTGACGCCCAGGCGCGGAGCCTGGCGCAGGAGCAATTGCCGCGTCATGTGGCCCGGTAGCGGGCTGCGGCGCTTTAAAGTTACAATATCGAATCACCTTCATTATGCAGTTATTATCACTTAGCGTCGTCGCGTTCATATTCGTTTTAGGCATTTTGGTATTTGTCCATGAGTTCGGCCATTATGCCGTAGCCAAGCTGTTCAAGGTCCGGGTGGAAGTCTTCAGCCTCGGCTTTGGCAAGCGGCTGTTCGGGTTCAAGCGCGGTGATACCGACTATCGCATCAGCCTTCTTCCTCTGGGCGGCTACGTGAAGATGGCCGGCGAAAATCCCATGGAAGCACGGACGGGCGATCCCGGCGAGTTCATGAGCCATCCCCGCTGGCAGCGCTTTCTGGTGGCGATTGCCGGCCCGGCGATGAACATTATCCTGGCTTTTGTGGTCCTCGCAGTCCTTTACACGTTCCATCATGAGTATTTCGCTTTCAGCAAGGCCCCCGTGGACGTGGTTTTCGTTACGCCCAATTCTCCGGCGGAAAAAGCCGGTTTGCAGGTAGGCGACAGGATCGTCAACGTGCAGGGCATTGATAATCCCACCTGGGAGCAGTTCCTGATTCGCGTCAGCATCAACCCCGGGCAGCAGGTTCCAGTCAAGGTATTACGCGGCGATAAAACTGTGGACATGACTCTGGTGCCGGAAACTACCGGCAAAGACCATGAAGGAGATGTCGGGCTGGATCCGCCGGGCGTAGTGGGGATGATCGAGCCGGGACTGCCCGCCGACAAAGCCCACATCCAGAGCGGCGACGTGTTGGTCTCAGTGAATGGCAAGCCCATCCGTTCCGTGGATGACCTGCTGGGAGCGCTGCAGGAAGCCAAGGGAAATCCGGTGCAGTTGACCATCCTGCGCGACCGCAAGAACCTGACGCTGGCTATTCCCGGTCAGCTCGTAGGCTCACCTGACTCCACGCAGAAAAAGTATCGGATTGGTGTGAGCATGGAGCAGGTGGAGAACCTACCTTTCCGCACAGCGGTGCAAACCTCTTATGAAGAGTGCAAGAGCAATTCCCTGCTGATCTTTGAATTGCTGGGCAAGCTCATCCAGCACAAAAATTCGATCCAGCAGATGAGCGGCCCCATCGGGATCATGCGTTATTCCGGCCAGGCAGCCAGAATGGGCATGCCTTCACTGCTGAAGTTCATGGCGCTGATCAGCCTGAATCTTGCCATCTTCAATTTGCTGCCAATTCCAATTCTGGATGGCGGCCTGATGCTCATGCTGCTGGTGGAAGCAGTCATGCGTCGCGACATTAAACAGGAAGTGAAGGAGCGCGTGTATCAGGCGGCCTTTGTGTTCCTGGTGCTGTTTGCCGCGGTCGTGATCTTTAATGACGTGGCCAAGACTCTGCCGGGACATTTGAGATAACGAGCACTGGCGACTAGCTGCTAGTGAAGGCTCTTGGCGGCTCGCAATGATCGCGATTCCATATTCACCAAATTCCGATATTTCATTTACCGGCTCTCGGGATGTGGTGACCTCTCATCGCTCAATTGCCGATGAGTGTCTTCTTCTGATTATCCCAGCACCATTTAGGCTGTTCGCCTGTTAGGTGCACGCCGCCGAGCCAGCGATCAATACCGCCTTGCAGCTTGATCCAGTCAGCTTTGCCTTCCAGCAACTGGCGGCCGGCGTCGGTGATCGTGAATTCATTCTTGGGCGACTCAATAAGCGCGGGATTAGGTCCGGCAGTGAGCCATGAGAGCCGCAAATAGACTGACAAATCGCCCCAGGGCACATCCTCCTGCTTGCGCGACTCGACATAGATATCCGCTTTCTTGCGTTTGCCCGTGGCAACAGCTTGCAGGATCTGCCGTTCGGTGCGGGAAAGCCCGTCGTTGGTCCATGGATACTCTTCCAGAAAGCGTGTGAGGGCCGCTGCCAGAAACGGCATCTCTTCGAACTTTTGTTGTGCGATTGCCGCCATGTCAGTGGGATCTTCAGCGCGGAAGGCGTGCCATGCTTCCGTGGCAATACTGCGTTGCGCATGCGTTACACGTTTGCGCATGGGAAATAGCCGCGCCAATTGTGGCCCGCTCAGCTGTCCCAGCCCGTAAAACGGCCGCACACCGGGGTAAGAATCGATCTGCACCAGATCGAGGTTGATGCCTTCAAGGTCCTGCTGCTCAAACCAATCCAGCAACTGGAGAAGCTGCAACTGATCGTAAAGATCATGCTCAAACCAAAGCACCACGTCCTGATGCTTGCGGAAATCCTGGAGTGTCCGGTCGCGGTTGGCAAAATCGGCGCGCATTTTCTCGGGATCGCCCCAGCCGAAGCCGGCCAGCGCTTGCGCGCGAACATCAGACAGTTCATTCAGCGTCGCAGTCTGAGGCACGGGACCGTCATGTAGCACGTCGTTCCACGCAAGATACGTTCCCGGAAACCTGACTTGCCGGAAGGTGCCCGTCACCGATTCGCCATTGGTGATATGCAACACAAAGGAAGGCTAGCACAAATGCGGGATCGAGTGGCAATGGCAGTGAAGGTTTGCACAAAGCCACCGCAGCTTCTATACTCTGATTCCATGCACCGTCGTTCACAGCTCCTCTGCTGTTGTTGTTGCTGCGTCACCAGCGGCGACGGCGGCTCTTTGCAGTTTTAAGCCTTTAAACCAAGAGTTTCCATCGCCAGCACTAAGCGGGGCGGTGGGCTTTCCTTTCTGCATCCTTCCCAATCGGCGCTGGCTATGGATAAAAAGCCTGAAGATAAAAAAGGAAAGGAAAAATCCATGAGCGTTATCGATGAGGTTTTACAAAACAATCTGAAGTATGCGGACCAATTTACCCTGGGACATCTGCCCATGCCTCCAGCGCGCAAGCTGGCGGTGCTGGCATGCATGGACGCGCGCCTTACGGTAGAGCAGTTTCTGGGATTAAAGACCGGAGACGCCCACATTATCCGCAATGCCGGCGGCATCGCCAGCGAGGACGCTTTGCGCTCGCTGATCATCTCCCACCATCTGCTGGGAACCCAAGAGTTCATCATCATCAATCACACAGATTGCGGCATGCTCACCTTCAAGGACCACGAACTGCTGGGCAGACTGGAGAAACAAAGCGGCACGGCATTTGTGGCTCCGGTGCACTTCCATGCGTTTTCTGACGTGGAGGAAAATGTGCGGCGGCAAATCCAGCGCGTGCGCAGCCATCCATTTATCCCCAGTCACATTCCCGTGCGCGGCTTTGTTTATGACGTAACGACTGGGCGGCTGAAAGAGATATCGGAACCCGCGGCGGCGAAACTGCCTACCGCGGCGCGCAGGAGCGCGTAACCGGCACGCGAGACACAAAAGAAAGTTCCTCCCGCCCTTCAGATCGAGGCGGGCGGGAGGAAATCCTTGGCTCCCCGTATTGCGGCATCCCGGGCCTCTTCCAGAATCACGGGATGCGGCCCTTCGGGTGGTATGCTCTTGCCACCTCCGCTAAACTGTTCTCACAGGACTTTCCGCCATGGTATTCGTTCTCGACAACTACGATTCCTTTACCTACAACCTGGTGCAATACCTTGGAGAACTGGGACAAAAAGTGGAAGTGCGCCGCAATGACCAGGTCACGCCTGCAGAAGTCGAGCAGATGCGGCCCAGCCACATCCTGATTTCTCCCGGCCCCTGCACGCCGCAGCAGGCGGGCATCAGTATTGATCTGATCAAACACTTTGCCGGCAAGCTGCCGGTGCTGGGTGTGTGTTTGGGACATCAAGCGATTGGGGCTGCATTTGGGGGCAACGTGGTTCGAGCCCACCAGCTGATGCACGGCAAGACCAGCCAGATCAAGCATGATGACAAGACGCTCTTCCGGAACCTGCCCCAGCCGATGACCGCAACCCGCTATCACTCGCTCATCGTGGCCGAAGAGGGCCTGCCCCGCGAATTGGAAATCAGCGCGGAAACGCGTGAAGCCGACGGCACGCGGGTAATCATGGGTCTGCGCCATCGTCGCTTCCCTGTTGAAGGCGTGCAGTTCCATCCGGAAAGCGTTCTAACGGAATCGGGCCGGTTGCTGCTGCAGAATTTCCTGGAGCTTTGAGCTGTCGCTTCGCTCCACACCGCTCGAAATCCTCGCCTTGATAAACTTTTACTCGCTCCTGAGGCAATCCGCTCGGCGCGCAAGCCGGCCTCGCAGATGGTCATTCTCAACGAGGCTTACCGCTTTCACTCCAGATCGTTTACAAGTCCTTCGACAATCTGATTCATTTTCCTTCATCCGTTCCGCTCGGGCTAGGCGAGAAGTTGGACTTTCAGCGCATTCGTGATCCGCGTCAATCCGCGATCATCCGCGATAAGGGCGGACTTTGGCCGTCAGAATATCCAGCAAAATTGCACTCACATAGGCTAAAATCGTGCCAACGATCCAGAGTATTTTGGAGGCCCAGCATGGCGCAGCCGCAGCCGGAGAAGCGAACCACCCGGCGGTTTTCGCTCGATCTGCCCATTTCAGTGAAGTTTCTGGATAATGGCAAACGGGAATTGGCCGGGCACACGCGCGACGTGAGCTCACGCGGTGTCTTCATGTATCTGGATACCGAGATTACCGCCGGCGCGCCGATTGAATTCGTAATGACGCTGCCTCCTGAAGTTACGCTCGCAGATCCTATCCGGGTGCGCTGCAAGGGAAAAATTCTCCGTGTGGACAAAGCGGCGCAGGGCCAGGGCGTTGCCGTCACAATTGAGAAATACGATTTTGTAGGTGAGGAGTAACGCGTTCTGTCAGTCCACCGGTACATCATTCTGAAACGCGTTTTTCGTCACGGATGGGCCGCTTCCCTGCTCCTCACGGCGCCGATTGTCGCGCAAAATGCATCCACACAAAACGTGCCGCCGGTGGGCGAGCTATTTGCTTCCGATGCGAACAGCTCCAGCGCCATGCAACTGGCTGGATCGGGAATGGCGGTCTATTCCGGTTCAGAATTGTCAGCGGGAATCGCTCCGGCAACGCTCAAACTGGCGCGCGGCGGGCAAGTGCGTATCTGCCCAAACAGCGGCCTGAACGTGACGGCGAGCGGCCAGGGTCTGATGTTGGCAACAGGCACAGGCACATTGGAAATCGACTACGAACTTAAGCAGCAAGCTGCTGATGTTGTGATCACTCCAGATTTCAACGTCGCGCTGGTGGGACCTGGCACATTTCATTTCGCCCTGGGAATCAACAAAAAAGGCGACACGTGCGTGAAGCCGCTGGCTGGGAATGCGGGCGAAATTACGTTTTCAGAGCTGCTCGGAACGGGAGTTTATAAATCTGGCCCTAATCAGACAATGGTTTTCCGCGGCGGCAAGCTGAATGGTAAAGCGGAACTCACCGCCGACTGCGGCTGTCCTGCGGCAGCGCCTGTGATGCGCACAGAAGCGCAGCCGAGCCCCAAGCCGGCGGACGAAACGCCCAAACCGGCGGAGCGCGTTGCGGTCATCAGTGCTGAGACTACGTCACCGTTGCCGCCCGATAAGCCCGGTCAGGTCCATGTGCAAGTGGATACGCCTTTTGTGTTCAGCGCCCGGCCAGCCTCAGGCCGCTCCTATGCAGTGGCAAAGGTGCGATTTTCCACGCTTCCGAACGTTTATTTCGTGCAAGAAAGAGTCGATCCCATCGTTCTGGTAGAAAAGCGGCCAGAAGTGTCTCCAACGCCAGTCGCCGAGACATCTAAACCAGAAGAGAAGCCCCGGAAAGAGAAGAAGGGCTTTATGGGGCGGGTAAAGGGCTTTTTCGGCTCACTGTTTCACCGTTAAGTTGTTGGTTCGGCACGGATTACAAATGGTGGCTTTAGTGCAAATACCAAAGTGAAACTTTTATTCGCCGTGTGGAGTCTAAACTAGATAAACTTTTATTATGCCTTTGCCTGATCCACAAAACCCGAAGCCCAAAAGCCCAGCCTCCGGTGACTCTGAAGCGCAGCAACAGGAAGTAGTCAAATTCGCTAAAGAGCCGCCCCTGAACACCTCGGTGATGCCCACGATGCTCGGTGTCGGGTATGGCACGTACCAGCAGCGCCCGGAAAACTTTCTACTTTCCTTTGTGACCCATACGGCGGCCCTGGGCTTGATGTTATGGCTGCTGCATTTGACGGTTCCGGCAAAGATCATTCCGCCCACGACCGCCAACTCCGTGGAACTTGCGCCATATATACCGATGAAAGTCGGCAAAGGCGGTCCCAGCGGTGGGGGTGGCGGCGATGCCAGCAAATTGAAAGCGTCCGCCGGTACGCCCCCGAAAGCGGCGAAGCAGCAATTCACTCCGCCAACTGTAATGGTTCAGCAGAAGAGTAAGTTGATGATGGAGCCTACGGTGATTGCCGATATAAAGACTCCTCCAAACACGCAGTTGGGCGATCCGCTCTCCAAATTGATGACTCCCTCGAACGGCGTCGGCGTTGGCGGCGGTATTGGCAGCGGCAGTGGCGGTGGCGTTGGATCAGGACACGGAGGACCTGGAGTTGGCCCCGGAATCTTCCACGTGGGTGACGGCGTAAGCGCACCCCGCCCGATCTTTACTCCTGAACCTGAATTTTCAGAAGAGGCGCGCAAGGCCAAATATCAGGGTGTTGTGGTGCTGAAGATTATTGTGGGCACGGATGGCCGCGTGCATAGCCCGAGCGTGATTCGTTCACTGGGCATGGGCCTGGATGAAAAAGCCATTGAAGGCGTGAAGACCTGGAAGTTTGATCCTTCAAAGAAAGATGGCCGCGCCGTGGCAGTGGAAATGAATATTGAAGTGGCCTTCAACCTCTACTAAAACAAAACTGAAGACAAAAAGGAGATGCGCGATGCATCTCCTTTTGAATTTGCGGAAGAAATTATTCCACGACTTCTTCCAGTTGGCCGTTTTCCAACTTCTCCTGGCAGGCGATGCAGTAGCGTGTCCAGGGCACGGCTTCCAGGCGCTTGGCATTGATCTCATTGCCGCAGTTCACGCATTCGCCAAATTCGCCTTCACGAATCCGCTGCAAAGCAGTCTCAACCATCGCTAAAAGCTGGCGATCGTTATTGCTCTGGGCAAAAAGAAATTCCTTGGTGTAAGAGCTTGCCGCGCGATCAGCAATGTCCTGAGCTGTGTCCTGGTCAGCAATGCGGCCGTCTTCTTCCGTACGGCTCACGGCTTTGCGCAGGACCTGCTGGCGCTCTTCCAGTCGTTTTTTAAAGCCTTCCAGCTTCTTCTTGTCCATGTCTTTTGATAAGTGATTTATCTTAGTCGCCATAATAATTACCGTCAAATATGTTGTGGGAACGACGATTAGATGCAGCCGAGAGCCCGGTTGTCACCGCGCCGTGTAATGAATCTGTAAAAAAGAAAAATAAAAAAGCGGCCTGATCACAGGCCGCCTTTTGCAAAGAGGCGAAGGAGGAAGGGAAATCTCTCAGGAAAGGCGATGCACGATGCAGTCCCAGCTTGCGCCAAGACACACGGATTGAAGAAGTCTCAATTCTTGGAAGAGGGTTGAAATCATGTTTAGTTTACGTGCCTCTTTATTTGCTTCTTATATAAGCAACTCGGAAACCAAAGATTCTTCTCCTGCCTTGTGGAATATTGGACTCTCATTAACCATTTTATTTTGTGTGACATGCATAGCATTTTAGAGAGAATTGACAGGCTTAGGCGTTCTGTGGCCGCCAGCATTCGAGTTGCTTAACATGGCATCAGAGTACCAACATTAGACCTCTTCGTGCTTAAGCTGGGTTTTGGTTTGCTCCTCCATCGCTTTCAACTTGTTCAGAAGAGCTTTGTAGCTGATCTTGAGGATTTTGGCAGCCTGACGGCGGTTCCAGCGGGTTTGAGCCAGTACCCGCTCAATAGCTTCCCGCTCAGCTTGCATTGCTGCACGCCGGCCAATTTCCAGTAATGATGGCATTTCGATTTCTACGCCATTGCTTGATTGCATCGCCGGCGTTGTGGTCTCAGCCACGGCAACAGACTGCGCTGCCATCCCGCCAAAGGAAGTGACAATGGGCTTGTGCGTAGCCAGCTCACGGATGATCTGCGCCTCGTTCCCCACAATTACGTATCGCTTCACCATGTTTTCCAGTTCGCGGATGTTTCCCGGCCATGGATATTCCATCATTCGATTCACGGCAAACTCGCTGAACATGGATGGCTTCTTGCCGTAATGCTCACTGTATTTTTCCAGAAAATATTTCAGGAATACCGGGATCTCTTCACGCCGTTCGCGCAGCGGTGGAATATGGATCGTCACTACATTCAGGCGATAGAACAGGTCTTCGCGGAACACGCCTTCTTCAACGGCGCGCTCCAGGGGTTTGTTGGTTGCAGCCAGGACTCGCACGTCCACCTGCACATCACGCTTGCCGCCGAGGCGGGAAAATTCATGGTCCTGCAACACGTGCAGCAGCTTGGCCTGTAGCGCAGGATGCATTTCGCTGATTTCGTCCAGAAAAATAGTGCCGCCATTGGCCTGCTCGAATTTGCCCAGCTTTTGCCGATTGGCGCCGGTGAATGCTCCGGCTTCATAACCAAAGAGCTCGCTTTCCAGCAGCTCATGCGGAATGGCGGCGCAGTTCACTTTCACAAACGGCTTTTCGCAGCGCGAGGATTCCGAATACACCATGCGCGCCACCACTTCTTTGCCGGTACCGCTTTCACCGCGGATGAGCACCGTGGCCGTGGTGTCCGCCACCTGCTCAATCGTCATTTTTACTTCCATCATTTTTGGGCTGGTGCCAAAGAGCATGGTGAAATCGCTCTGGCGACGCACCTGCTCGCGCAACTGTGTGACTTCAGTAAAAAGACGCTGATTATCCAGAACTTTGCCGATTCGGACGTCGAGTTCTTTGGGATCGACGGGTTTGGTGATGTAGTCGTCCGCGCCAAGCTTTGACGCCTTGAAAATCAGCTCCGGATCTTTGATGGAAGAAAGAACCATGATGGAGACAGTGGGCTTGATCTGCTTCAGGCGCTGTAACGTTTCATTGCCGGCCTCACCGTCCATTGATGTTTCAACTAAAACCAGGACTGGATCGAAAGAACGGAAGACCCGCAGGGCTTCCTGCTCGCTGGAAGCGACCGTAACCTCAAAGTTCCGGCGGGACAAGTGTGCCGCCAGGTACTTTGCCATAGCTACGTCATCGTCCACGATCAGCACACGGGTCTTGGGGTTCATTCATACTCCCAGCGGCAAAACAGCCCGCCTTCTATGGAAAGTCTAAACCGGCTAAGAATCGGAACGGAAATACCCACCGGGGGCGATTGGCCCTCAGATATTGTACTCCGATTCCATTTTCAGGCATTGGGATGCCTAACTAGGGGCTTTTATGAGGCTTTGGCTGATCCCCTGATGGTAATGTGCTGCGGTTTGAGTCGGAGCCGCTGACGACAGAGGATGGCAACCAGAGTAGCTGATGCTAGATCAAACCATGTATAAATGAAAGCGTCGCTATGCTCTCCGCAGGTCGCAAGGAGCGCCGAATGAACGATCAGGCCGCAAAGAACTATAGTCTCAGCCATTTTCCATTGTTTTTTCTATTGCTGGTAGTCTTCGGCATCGGTTGCGGTGGTAAGTCGCAGGTAGTGGACTGCACTCCTCTGGATTTGGGTATCTCTCCCCAAACGGCGACAGCCGACCACGCAGCGGCGGCGCCCGGCAACCAGGCTTCCTTTATCGCCTTCAATGGTCTGCGCCCCGGTTGCCCGCCCACGCCGGGACCGATACGAACCGACCTCAAATGGTCCGTCTCCGACATGGTGAATACCAAGATCGGCAATACGCTCAATGTGGACTACGGGGTGGCGACCTGCATCAATGCAACTCCGTCGCCGGTCACGGTGACTGCAACCGGAACAAATGGAGCGGGCACGGGGGTTTTGATCAGCGGCAGTGCCACCTTGACGTGCAAGTAGCGCAAGCGCTCACTTGCGCTTGCGCGCCGCAGCAATGGAATCCTTGAGCGCTGCGGCAAGATCGGTTTCGCCCGTCATCACGTGCGCCGCTTTGGGCATGTGTGACTCATGGACAGAAAAGGGCGAAAGCCGGATCTTTCAACCCTTGGAATGCGTCTCTGGATGTTTGCTGAGTCGATCAGGAAGAGCGCTTGCCGGTGATGAAGTGGTAAGGCGGCCAGGGTCCGCTCATCACAACTTCGATCCCGGGCAGATGCCTGGTAGCCATCTGGTAGCGATTCTGGTATTTCTCAACTTTTTTGTGATCAATAAGGTGGGCAATATCGATAAGCATTCCACCGGAATCAACTTTGCGGCAGCAGACGTCCTGGTCAATGGGGGAAAAAATCTTGTGTACCTGGACGGAAAGAGCACGGGCTTTGGTTTGCCGTTCGCGTTGCCGCACGGCTTTTTCCCGCAGGCGGCTCAAATATTCACTGCCCACAGTGGCGGGCAATTCGATCTCTTCCATGGCTTCACGCAGTGAACCGTCTTTAATCAACAGTTTCAGATGCATTTCAGCCTTGCCCTTCAGCTTGGTAACGCTTTCCAGGAAAGCTTTGCGATTGAGGCGGACCGCGCGCCGCAATGCCTCGTCAGTATCAAAAACCGTGCCGAAACGGAACGGCAGAACTGTTGTGCGCTTGAAGCATTCGCTGACCACATGCGCATGTTGGAGAAGGGCCTTTTGGCCAAGATCGCCGGTAGGAATGTACTCGCTTACCAGGACGGAAAAGTCGCCGCTGGGATACGCGAATATCTGGGCGTCTGCTATACCTTTTAGACCTTCTACGGGAACGGGACGACGAGCGCGAATACCACCTTGCACAGCTTGTTGCTCAACGATGCAGTACGCGTACCATGCCATGAGGGAGCTTCTCCTGTCGGAAAAACGTTTAGTGGGCCGGCGTGAATTGTTTAAAAATCGGGCGAAGTTTACTGCGAAGAGCTTCTATTCTGCGCCAGCGGGTTTTCCGGCGACTAGATTCATCCTAAGCTGAGTCTGGAATAAATGCAACAGAGACTGTGCATGAAAACTGAGGAAATCGTGAATTGTGTCTCCCGATTGGTAAACCTTACGCGGCGGAAGCGGCGCCCATAAGCGGAATCAGCACACGAACCTGTTTGTTTTCTTTGATTTGATTAGCATTTTTTAAGACAGCGGCAATGCGGGACACCTCAACTTCCGCCAGCGTCAGGTAACGCAGCGTTTCCGGATCATCACTTCGAACAGCCGCAAGGTACAGGGCATTGCGGATGGCGGCCAGCGGACTATGAATTTCATGCTTCAATTCCTGGATTAGGCCTTTCTTAGTGAGTGCCATGTTCGAACCCTCCCGGATCAAACGATTGATAATGCAAGCAGACGGCCAAGGTGAGAGCCGGAACCAGGCATGAACTAAATCGGGCGATTTTGAGCAATCGGCCACAATAAAGATGTACTGGCATACCATAGCTGGATCCATTAGTTCCACTGTCGGAATGGTTAATACTCGCCCACATCCTTGGCCTACCCTGTACATTTGGCCACTGCCGGGTAAAAAAAACAGAGCACTTCGGTAAGTTTCCCTATAGCGCCGCGTGGCATCTCACAAGAGGCTGAAAAGAGCCCTGGGCCACGCCATGAGCTCCCCTAGAAAAATGTTCCCGATGCCGTCCCCCGAACCCGTTGACCTTGGCTCGTCTCCGCCAGAGCGATTTGTGGTCGAGGTGTTCTCAGAGCTGCGTCCGGAAACCATCCAGAAGAGATGGGAGGATGTGAACGTCATCCTACGCATGAGTATGCTTACGGGCCTGCAAATGCAACTAGAGGCCACCCTTAATCTGCTCTGCGACATGACTGCCGACATGTGCGCGTTTGACAAGGCCATGGTCTATTTCTGGGACGAAGGCCGCGAACTGATGGAGTTGCGGATCGCGCGCAACGTGGAAAAACAGATCGGCCAGGAAATCGCTACCGGGAACATCCTGAATTTCTGGGCCATTAAATATGGGCGTCCTTTGTTGGTTGAGCAAGGCCACAATGCCCAGTCCGATGCGCTGATGCAGATAGTGGGCGCGACCTGCGCGCTGGTAGTGCCGCTGTTTGTCAGCAATCGCGTGATGGGGTCGATACAGATCTTCCGTGCCGGAGCTAATAAACCTTTTACTAAAGAAGACGCACAGCTTTTGTGGATTCTGGCTCTTGTCGCGGAAAATCTGCTTACCCGCGAATACGCCAATGAAGGCCTGCTGCGCTTTGCTTTTACTGACTACCTTACCGGCCTGCGCACGCGCGGATATTTTGAGCAACAACTGGAACTGGAGTTCAAGCGCGCTGAACGCAAGCAGCAAAAGTTTGCACTGCTAATGATCGATATTGACCACTTCAAGGTGCTGAATGATACCTTTGGCCATCACGTAGGCGACCAGCTCTTGCGCGACGTAACCTCAATCCTGATGAAAGACATGCGTGAAGTGGATACGGTGGCCCGTTATGGCGGTGAAGAGTTTGTGATCATCCTGCCGGAAACCACGGAAACCGGCGCCGTCTTTGTGGCCCAGCGCCTGCGGCGCGCCGTGGACCAGGCCAAATTTTTTGCCGGCTCGCCGCACTCCGTCCAGCATCTTACAATCAGCATTGGCGTGGCCGTTTATGATACTGACGCGCAGTTCAAGCGCGACCTGATTGAATTTGCCGACGCCGCCCTTTATGCCGCCAAGCATGCGGGCCGCAATCGCGTGATGCGTTATTCCGAGCTGAGCAAGCAAGGACGCGAAGTTTCATAATGAGTTCAAGTTTTTCTACCGCGCAACAGCGCGGACAATCCGACGCCACTGGCACCCTGCCCCGCTTCACCAAGACCAAAGTCTGGCGCGTTATCCATGCCTGCGAATATGCTCGCGACGTTCTGCCCGTGGTTGAAGGACAAGTCGCCGTTGGCATGCGGCCGTTTATCGTAACGCCGCAGGGAGCGGGCACCGCGGAGCTGTATCTATCCGGCGGCAACCAGGACCAGCCGCGTTCACTTTCACTCCTACGTTCCTGGCAGGATGTCCGCAACTGGCGCAAGTCGCTGCTCGACTGCGCTCCTGAAACTACCTCTGACCTTGTCCACGCGCATTGCTTTGCCGCAGGCATGGCTGCCGTGAGGAGCTGCAGCTGTGTGGTCTATGACCTGGGCGCATGCATTGAAGAGCTAGCCATCTCCGCCGGCCTAGTTGAAGCTGGCAGCTGGATGGGACGCTCTTTCCGCGTGGCTGAACAATTTATTCTCTCCCGCGCCGCCGCCGTAATCGTGCATTCACTCGGGCTGAAAGAAGCCGCGCTGGAACGGGGCGCTCCGCCCGACGCAGTCTTCCTTGTTCCCGAACCTATCAGTGAAGACAACGAGCCACCAGCGCTTTCACAGGATTTTGACTTTCTAACTCGACGCTTCGGCTTCGCGCCTGACTCAGTTTCATTCTTCGTTCCGCTGTTCGCTCACGACGCAGAAGAGCAGCTTTCGCCCGCCGCAGTTTCCGTGCTGGAAGGTTTTGCTCTGGCGTGTAATGAACTGCCGCAGTTCAACCTGCTGCTGGAAGCGCCCGAAAGCGCGCGCCGGGCCATCAATGAGCATGCTTCGCGCCTGGGAATTTCGCAGCATGTAGCGCTGGTCCACCAGTTTGACGTTCCTGCAACCATGCAGAGCGCGCACGTTGTTGTGGCTATGGGAGAAGTTCCCGCCAATCCCGTTGCCGCCCGCCAGCCCAATGAAACCTGTATGAAAAGCCTGTGGCAGGGCAAAACTCTTCTCGCCGCCGACGTTCCGCGCAATCGCGACGCCAGCCCTGAAGGCCGCGGCTGCCTGTGGTTTGAGGCCGGTAACGCGCGCGATCTTGGCTATCGCATGGCCTTCGTCGGACGCAACCCTGAATTTCGCGCCGCTCTGGGCGCGGCCGGTCGCATGTTCATGTATGAAACACGCAACTCATCAGCTATCGGCCAGAAATACGACGAAGCTTACCGCTTTGCCGCCAGCCGCAAAAAATCCAATGGCGTTGGCCCCAATATGGTTCGACTGGAGACAGCGGAAAATTGGGGATAGTCCGTGACTCAGGCCGACTTCTGACGCGCGAACTCCACGCCCTCGTCCTACCTGAACAGACTATCGAGATCAAGCGTAATGCCGACCTGTCCCCGGGTTTCACTTTCATTGATAAGTTCTTTCCGATTTGACCAGGTGACGGAAATCGGAATCTTAATGGTGTTATTGATTGGCAATGTCAGGCGGCCCTGAACTACCCCGATATTACCTTTCGTGCCGAGCAGGGTAGCCGCCGTGCCGGGAAGTAAAATTCCGCTACCTGGAGCCACGTTGCCGGGACCAATCGTGATCAGCGCGTCTTCCTTCATCCATTGGTAGTACCCGGCCAATGTCATTACGGCATTTCCCAGGTTCGGGATCACGCCAAGCCTGCGGTCAAGCTGCCCGGCGGCTTGAACGTCACGCAATCGGCTGGCGGAAGTTGTTGCCGGGAGCGAGTTGTACCACGTGACCGCAGCGTTGGCGGTGAGAAGAATAGGGGCCGCGGATGGCTGGTGCGAGAATATAAGGCGGACATTCGACGTTGAGGGCTGGTTCAGCGAATGCAGGTTAGTGTACTCAACGCTGAATTTATGGCTCTGGATCGCCTGCAATAGATCATCCCGCTCGGACAAATAGTTCTGCGAAGCGCGGCGCAACGTCGCTACTTTCGTGTAAAAGTCCGGGCTCAGGGTGGCCAACTTATCAATCAGGATGTCGAGCTGCTGCCCCAGCTTCTGTTTGAACTCGGCTTGCGGGGCCGCCTGCAGAATGGCAAGGGTCTCAGTCTGCCATGCCAGATAGACCGGTTGAATGTTGGTATCTCCAAACAGAGCTTCGACGCTTGCCGCCAGATCGGCGGGTGTATGGCTGCCGCGCAACGTATCAATGGTTTGTTTAAACCTGCTGATGTATCCAGGATCGGAGGGATCGTTGGCAGTAATATCAAACCGCGCGCCCCAGGAAGCCATTCGAAATCCATCACCAAATAAATCAACCACGGTGGGATTATTGGTGGTCACGGGCACAGCAGTGCCGGTCGCGGTGGTATTGTTCACATTCTCGAAGGAGGCGCTGCCTGAGAACCTGCGCGCCCACCGCGAGGCCAAGGTGCAACCCGCTTGATCTATGACGGGGCAGTACGGAAACTGCTCGGCGCCAAGCAACATTCTGGAAACGCCCAACAGGTTGGCGCGCAAGGTCGTCGTGTTTCCATTTGTGCTCTGGAGGATGCTGCCGTACTCGACTCCTACTCCTATCAGCGCTGGAACCGCCACGCTCGATACCAGGCTGGTAATACCAGATGCCCCGGCGGCGCTGCCGACCTGCTTGTTCAAGCGCAGCTTGTCCACATCCTGCAGCAGGGTAGCGTAATCCACCTTCGCGGTCTTGGCCGCTACGTAATTGGCAAAACTAGTGGATTTCCTCACGGGCAAGATGGCCAAGATCTTGGCATTGTCACGGCTTCCCGGCGCACCGGCGGCAGCATCATTAAAGTCCGCATTGCTCGTGTAACTATCAATCGGGTGTTTCTGCGCGAAGCACGGGAGAGCTCCAAGCATTAGGGTCAAAAGAAAAAACGCACGTTTTGCCATAGATCAGTTCCTTTCCTCGCGATTTTTTATGTGCTCTTAACAAAAAATCCCGGAGCCGGATTTTGTGGATCGTAGTGAAAGCTTGAGAGCACGTTGTCGCTGCCGTCCCCGCAATCTTCCCTAAGTTGAATCAAAGCTCCAGCTTTGCTCGCTTCCACTACAACAACCAGAAGATTGGTCCCGCTTTTCTGGGTGAAACTAAACGGAGACTGCGAAACACCGGTGCCTGCATACCGAAGATGAACAATTTCAGCATCTACACCGTCAGGAGCCGTCAATTTAAGCGTTACAGTGGCCCCAGAAGACCCAAGAAAATCCACACTCCCACTCTGATCCACTTTGAGGTTACAAGCCATGTCTCACTCCCTTTCCGTTCTTTGTAAATAACGCATTTCATTGCCAAGCCCCTTTTCGGGCTTTCCCGGGATTTCATGTAGTGATACCAGAAAACCGATCGTTGCATCGACTTTGATTTATTCCTTCGGGCTGCATGAAACCAGGAAAAGCTTATCAGGTGCGCCCCGGTAGCGTTTCTGAATAGGAGAACTCCTTTTTTGACTATGATCACCCGAATGAATAACGAGTCTGCCTGGTTCCTTCCGTCTGCTGTCACGCCTTGGCATGAGATCTACGGCTGCCGCCTTGTTTCATCGATTCGCACCATAGTCTAGGTATCCTGTTTTTACTCGCAGTTCCGCTTTTGTGACGGCATGGGAAAAGGCTTAAAGAGTTACAGTCATTTCTAAAAAACTGCCGCGTCTCTTATCCCCTGCTTGTGACCGTTGGATTTTGGTTGATGAAGCCGCGAGTAATTATATTTCCACTCCATGCCCGCTTCGCCATTTGTGCGATTCACGTCGCTTTTACGATTTTGAAACCGGTTGGTGACCGCAATCACATCCTTTCTTTCCGCCGTTCGGTAGTCTCAATGCATAAATTTGCACAAGCTGCAAAGAGCGTGCTCAAAGTCACGCTTGATGCCTCGGACGATCGGTGGCCATAGGCCCAGATTTTCCGGCTAGTGAGGCCAAATGATTCGCGAACAACTCCCTGACGTTCATGACCGCGCAGATATTTCCAGCCCCCGGAGCCTTCAGGCCCCTGTGGCAGCAGTGCCCATTAAGAAGCTTTCACCTCACGGGCAGCTCAAGCTGGCAATCATGCGCCTGGCCATGGTGCTGGCGACTCTTTTTACTCTTCGCTATTTTTACTGGCGCGTCCTTCATACCATGAACCCGGCCGCCAAAATTTTCTTCTACACGTTTCTGGCGGCTGAAATTCTGAGCTTTCTTGAGAGCGGCCTGTTCTATTTCATTGGGTGGAACCCGACGCATTACCACGCGCCCAAGCCGCTCGCTGGGCGAGAAGTGGATGTGTTCATCCCAACCTACAACGAGCCGGTTGAATTGTTGAGGGAAACAGTTATCTGCGCCATCGGTATGACGTATCCGCACAAAACTTTCATTCTTGATGATGGCCGACGCGAAGATGTCCGCCTGCTGGCCCAGGAACTCAAGTGCGGCTACCTCACGCGCGACGACCACAAGCACGCCAAGGCCGGAAACCTGAACAATGCGTTGAAACAGACGACTGGGGAATTCATTGTCACGCTGGATGCCGATCACGTCGCCATGCCCAATTTAATTGATGAGATGCTGGGCTTCTTTGCCGACCCAGAAGTAGCCATCGTGCAATCGACCCAGAATTTTTACAATCTGGATTCCTTCCAGCATCTGGTGAACTGGGAAACCCGCGCCGGTTGGCAGCAGCAGGAACTCTTCTTCAGCATTATTCAACCCGGCAAGGACCGGCATAACGCCGCGTTTTATTGTGGAAGCCCGGGGATCATCCGCCGCAAGGCCCTGGAAGAAATCGGCGGCTTCCCCACCAACACCATCACTGAAGACATGCACACCGGCCTGAGAATGCAGAAGCAGGGATGGCGCGTGCTGTATTTCAATCGCACCCTTGCGCGCGGACTGGCCCCGCAGACCTATGAAGGCTTTGCCACGCAGTGGAGCCGCTGGGGCAGAGGATCAATGCAGGTATTGCGGGCGGAAAAGCCTCTTTTCAGCTCGAAGCTGAATTTCGGGCAAAAGCTGGCTTACTTCAGCTCGTTTTATTTTTACTGGACCAGCTTTGTGAAGCTGGCTTTTGTTCTAACGCCGATCATCTCGCTCCTGTTCCTGGCGTTTCCGTTGTTTACTGACCCCGTGTCGTATGCCAGTTTCTTTTTGCCGTACTTCTTCCTGAACCTTGCATGCTCCGTGCTGATACAGGGCAGTGTGCGCAACTTTATCGCCAGTGAAAACTTCAACCTGCTCAAGATGCAGGTGCTTATGGGAAGCCTGGGCGGCCTGTTCCAAAGTGACAGCAAATTTACTGTTACGCCCAAAGCCCGTGCTTCTTCCGCACGCATTAGCCAGCTTCTGCTGCCGGTGTTACTGATTGTTGCGCTGGTGGCGGTACTCGTGGTGGGAACCGTGCGCGTCCTTCACGTTCCTTTGTATGGATACGTATTCTGGGCGCTGGCCATCAATCTTTTCTGGTCCGCAGTGTTCCTGGTAATGCTGAACTTGGTGGTCTGGCGCTCACTCCGGCGTACGGAGTTGCGCTCCGGCTATCGCTTCCGCTCGCATCTTGACGCTCCCATCAAGGTTTCCTTCACTGACCCGACCGGGAAGATCGTGCGCTGCGAACAGTTTGCGCGCGACCTCAACCGGAACGGTGTTTCCGTAAATCTTGAAACCGCGATTGTTCCAGGCACGGCTGTTGATGTGGAGCTCTGGCTGCCGCAGCGCACTGTACATACCTCAGGAAGAGTGGTGCGCAACAAGGCGTACAAGGCGAACGGCCGTCTCAAGTTATCCAACGGCATACGGTTCGACAAAATCTCCGTCGCCGATCAGGATGAAATCTCCAAACACCTCTTCTGGGAGGTCGCCCCGAAGGAGGACGCTGTCTTGAGCCTGACGCATGACAGCCAGACGGAGGAAAGCGCATGAAAACCTCTCGGCCATACTTCATTTCTCTTGTTCTCCCGCTGGTATGCTGCGCTGCGTTGGCCTTTGGCGCTCAGCCCCAACAGTCCGCCGCAGGGGCTGCGGGTAGCACTGAAGCCTCGATTCGGGCCCAGCTACAAAAGGACCCGCAAAATCTTGCTGCGCTGCAATCTCTTGCCGCCTTGCTGGAAAGCAGCGGCAAGTGGCGTGAAGCCGTTCCCGTGCTGGAACAAATTATTAAGCTGCAACCGCAGAATGCGGACGCGCTGTACCGGCTTGGGTCGATGAAGAGCTGGCAGCCCGGAGGACGCGAAGAAGCTCTTGACCTTCTGCATCGTGCCTGTGAACTCGATAGCCGCCAGCCGGATTATTGCACGGCATACGCCGAGGTGTTGAGCTGGACCCAGAACGATCGGCCAGCAGCGCTTGCGCGCCTGCGTGAAAACGTAAAAGCCCATCCTGATGACATTGCTTCGCGGCTCAAGCTCGCGCAAATCCTGAGCTGGAATATGACCACAAGGCCCGAGTCACTTGCTGTTTACGAGGAAGGGCTTCGCGTTGATCCCAACAATGTGGAGTTACTGGTTGACTCGGCTCAAGTTCTTTCCTGGAACAAAGACACCTGGCCTGAAGCTGTGGGGCGCTATGAGCGGGCTTTGAGTGTGGATTCCACCCAGGTACGGGCGATGGATGGCAAGGCCCAATTGATGGCATGGCAGGGCCACACCTCTGAAGCGATGGATCTCTATCGGCGCGTGCTGGCCTTGGATAAAAATAATGTAACGGCGTTGCGAGGCCAGGCTGAGGTGCTGAACTGGCGAGGTCAATATGTTGCGGCGCGCACTCTGGCGCGGCGCGCATGCGCGGTCGACGGTAAAGACCCACAATCAAATCTCGAACTGGCGCGTGCGGACATCGGTCTGCGGATGTTCGGCGAAGCCCGCTCCGCTCTCTCTGGCGTTGACGGCAGTCCCACACCGGACTTTAGAGAGGCACGGCAGGAAGTGCATCGTGGCCTGGGAACGTTTATAGAGTCAGGTCTCAGCGTCCGCCGGGAGAATGATCTGGGCTATTACCGACCGGAAGTTGCGATCTCAACCAAGCTCGGACTGGAAAACCGGATCATCTTCTCTTACCAGCCCACCCTGTATGACGCCAGTGGCGTTGGATTCAATACCAACCATTTCCGGGCCCGGCTTGAGTCGGAACCAAGTGATAAGTTCATCAGCGCCGTTGAAGTTGGAGCAACCACGTATAACAACGTTCCCGCGAACGTGGATGGCGGATTTGATCTGCGCTACCGGCCAGTCTCTTCCACCGTCTTGAAATTTGGCTTCGATCGAGCGCCGGTGGAAGAGTCGCTTCTTTCGACCCGCGGCATCAATACGGATGTCTTTCGCGGACAGGTATTTGCAAACCTGGCCCATCTGGGAATCGGATACTACAGCACCCCTCATCACCTGGATTTTTCAGTGGACTACACGGATGGCGCAAATACCGGCCGCAACCTTGACAGTAACCGGCGCTATACCGTGGAGGGCCAGATAGGCAAGGCTTTCCATGATGACCAGCCGTACCTGCGTCTGGCCTATGGCGTGAACTATACAAGTTTTGCTTACGACGCTGATATCCAGCCGGGGCAGCCGTTTTCACGCACTACCGGCGGTTACTTCAGCCCGCAACAGTTCCTGCTGAATCAGGGCATCCTCAACATTTCGCATCGTTTCTCTACCAGATTCCGTTGGGAAAGCACGACCACAGCAGGTGTGCAGAACGTTGGAGACACCGGATCTTCATTCTCAAATGCGCAATTTGCTTCGAGCTTTGAGACGCACGTGTTCTGGAGAATTTCCCCGAACAACGAACTGACCGTAGGGTACGACTATCTGAATGTGTTTAACGCATTCCAAAGGAACCTTTACAGGATCGCATGGCGACACTACTTCTAAACAAACCAGCACTCGCAAGTACGGGGCGAGCTCAGCGTTTGCCGGGCAGCGCCGATTCTTTTCGGCTGGAACGGCGGCTGGCGTTGATGCTAATAGCCGTGGCCGCAATTTACCTGCGCTTCTGGAACCCGCTGTACAGCACGGCTTACATGGACGAGTCAGTCTATGTAGTTTATGGGCGCATGTTTCTTGCGCGCCATTTTGAAGCGCCGCTGGATACGCCTCTGCAATGGAGCTTTGGCTGGTATCTGTGGCCGGCAATGGCGGCCCTGGCCGACCGCATTGGCGGCCTGCTGGCTGTGCGTGAATTAGCCGCCGGACTGGGCGTCATCACGGTTGCAGCCACCTATGGTTTTGCCAGCCGCGTGTTTTCCAAGCCTGTAGGCATAGTTGCAGCTCTGGCAATGTCCCTGCTGGCTCCGGCAGTTCTGGTATCGCGCATCGCAACCCGCGATTCGGGCTCTGTCTGCTTTTTCGCGCTGGGATTATGGGCGTTCGCCGTGGCATGGGAAGGAAACAAGAAGCGCCATTGGGCAATCGCCGCCGCCTTATTCTTCGCGGCATTTCTCTGCAAATATCTTGTGGCCATTTACTTCCCTGTGCTGGTTGTACTGGCTCTATGGAAACGCTGGAAAGCCCTGCTCTGCTTTGCGACCCCGTTATTCGCGGGCTGCGCGGCTTACGCGGTCCTGCATCGCGCGGACCTGATTCACCTGCTCACTTATGGCGGCGCTTATGGTTCGCTGCGAGCGCCGGACGCAGTGGATATCTACGTTTGGCGCCGCTGGGACTTCTGGCTGATAACCATCGTCGGACTAGCCGCTTTTGCCAGCCTGCAATGGCGTATCCGCGCCATCTGGATGTGGGTTGGAGCGCTGGCGATTCTGGTTTTTCAGTGGAAGTCGCGGGCCGATTACGACTACTGGAAGCATGTGAACTATGCTCTGCTCTTTCTGGTTCCACTCGCGGCTGCCGGCCTAGTGTTTCTTGTAAGAAAACTTCTTGCGGAAAAATACAGCGCACAACTGCTCTGGGGCACTGCGGCAGCGCTGGCCCTGGCCCTGGGCGCGGGATGGCTGGGGCGGGCTCAAAGCATTGAACGCTTTGTGTTCTGGCCCAACGTGGATCCCATTCTCGCCTACTTTGAGAACCGGCTCACTCCGCAGGACCGCGTGCTTGTAGATGACACGGTATTCCGCTACTACTTTCATCCGCCTCTCAACCAGCACCAGATGGTTGATCCCATGTACTTCTATTATCACGATAGCTCAGGCCGCGATCTGTTTGGCGAAGAAGCCTACAAAACCGCTGTGGCGGAAGGCGCTTTCACATATGTGGTTCTGGATGGCGGCATAGGCGAGGAGGCGCGAAGGCTGAATAATGCAATCCGTCCTGCGCTTGGCCGTTATACCTTGCTTATGGGCGGGTTCGAGCCGACGCTGGGCCAGCGGATTGAGATTTACGGCAAAGCAGACTCACAGCCTGCGGCAGACAATTCCGCTTTCCACATCTCAGAGCCCGCAAGCAATTCAATTATTGACGGAGGAACCACCACGCTGCGTGGCATAGCGACACAGGCACAACCAGGATCGTTTGCATTGGTTGAAGTTTTTACCGACCGCTGGTATCGCCAGGGCGAGTATGTCCCCATTGCCGCCGACGGAACCTTCTCCCAGAAGGTTTATCTGGGTGGCCAGGGTAAACAACAATGCTCACACTTGGTGCGCGCCCGCCTGTATGATTCGCGTGGGCATGCTCAGGCCGTGGCAATGAATTATGGAATCGTGCGCGCCGGCGGCCCAGAAGACTGCACCCATGGTCCGCAGTAACTCTGCTTAGGAATGAACTGCCTACTCCGTCTGCTGGCTCACGTTCAGCAGGACGCCCACGCTCGCCAGCATCACAAACAAGCTTGATCCGCCATAAGAAATAAAGGGCAGAGGAATGCCTTTCGTCGGCAGCAGGGCCAGCACCACGCTGATATTGAAGAAGGCCTGCACCACGATCATGGTGGTTACGCCCACGGCCAGGAAGCGGCCAAAGGGATCGCGCGCCCGGAGTGACGTTCGCAATCCGCGCCAGGCAAAGATGAAAAACAGCGTGGCGACGAGCGCCGCGCCAATCAGTCCCCATTCTTCTGAAATCACGGCAAAGATGAAATCTGTATGCGGCTCGGGCAGGTAGAAGAGTTTCTGCTTGCCCTCCATCAGGCCTAGGCCGGTCAAGCCGCCCGTGCCCACGGCGATCAATGACTGGTTGATGTGAAAACCGATTCCCTGCGGGTCGCGCTCAGGATGAAAAAAAACCACCATGCGTGCCAGCCGCCACGGAACGAAGATCAGCATATAAGCCAGCACCGGGACAATCGGCACCAGGCCGGCGGCAAAATATCTGAGGCGCATGCCGGCCGCGTAGAGAATCGCAGCGGTCACGCCTAGGCACACCAGCGCCGTGCCCAGGTCAGGCTGCTTCATGATGAGCGCGGCAAAAAGAAATGCCGGAATCACCGCCGGCAGCAGCGTGTGCCGCCAGTCGTCCATGGACTTGGTGCGCGATTCCAGAAAGAACGCCAGAAAGAGAATGAGCGCGGGCTTGGCCAGTTCAGACGGCTGGAATGACATGAAGCCGCCCAGCTTGATCCAGCGGTGGGTGTTGTGCGAGCGATCAAGAAAGAAGACCGCCACCAACAACACCGCCGTGATTCCTAGCAATGAAAACACGATGGCTGGTTTTTTCCAGCGGCGATAATCCACCGTCATGGCCACGGACATGGCCGCAAGCCCCGCCAGGGCCCAGCCTAGCTGTCGAAATAAAAAGTGGTAGGGCGATCCAAACTTTTCACCGGCCATGACCGCCGACGCGCTGAAGACCATCAGCACGCCCATCACAACCAGAAGCAAAGTTGAGCCGAACATCCATTTATCTACGCCGACTCTTTTGGCCACTAAGACCTTTCTCCCGTGGTGACCGGAGTGAGTGACTGGACAAGTTCTTTAAAGACGCGCCCGCGGTGCTCGTAATTTTCAAACTGATCAAAGCTGGCGCATGCCGGCGCGAGCAGCACCACATCGCCGGGCTTGGCAGCATCAAAGGCCTGGTGCACCGCGCGTTCCAGCGTGCCGGAGCGCACTATGGCCGTTGAGTTTTGCAGGTGAGAAGCAATCTTGTCTGAGGCTGCGCCAATCAGGTAGGCGCGCTTCACCCGCTCACGCAGCAGCGGATTCAGCACTGTGTAGTCACTGCCTTTGTCTTTGCCGCCAAGAATAATGTGGATGTTCGCCGGAAAAGATTCCAGCGCTTTCACCGTGGCATCAACGTTAGTGGCCTTGGAATCGTTATAGAAGGTAACGCCATTGATAGTCGATACGAGCTCAAGCCGATGCTCGACGGCACGAAATTCCTTTACCGCCTGCCGCACCTGCTGCGGCGCGCATCCGGCAACCATGCTCATGGCGACAGCGGCCAGCACATTCTCCAGATTGTGTTCACCCTTTAGCTGAATATCAGAGCGGCCCAGCACCTGCTGCTCCTGCCCATTCTGGCAAAAAATAATCTGATCGCCGATCACAAATGCGCCGTTCTCGACTCGCTGCTTGCGGCTAAACCACAGCAGCGTGCCTTTAACCTTGTCTTTAAGCCCCACACAGGTAGGATCGTCGGCATTCAGCACTGCAAAATCGGTCGATTGCTGATTTTCAAATATCCGCGCTTTCGCAGCGACATAAGCTTCGAATGTGTGATGGCGATCCAGATGATCCGGCGTGATGTTCAGAATCGCGGCAATCCATGGGCAGAACTGTTCAATGCTTTCCAGTTGAAAACTCGAAACTTCCAAGACAACCATTGTGTCCTGCGTTGACTGGCCGGCTAGCGAGATCACGGGTGTTCCAATGTTTCCGCCCACCAGCGTCTTCTTTCCGCTCTTGGCCAGAATCTCCCCGACAAGCGTCGTGGTGGTGGTCTTGCCATTGGAGCCGGTGATCGCCAGGACTTTGCCCTTCAGAAAGCGAAACGCCAGCTCAACTTCGCCGATCACCGGGATTCCCAGGGAGCGCGCGTGCTGCAACTGCGGCTGGTCAGAAGGAACGCCCGGGCTTACCACGATCAGGTCCTGGTCACGAAAGGTGCGCTCGCCGTGGCGGCCGGTCTCTATCGATATGCCACGATCCAGCAGCGCCGGGACCTCTTTCTGCAACTGGGCTTCGGCCTTGGAGTCGGAAACAATTACCTTAGCGCCGTGCTCCTGCAAAAAAATGGCCGACGACACGCCGGAGCGCCCCAGTCCCACCACCAGAACCCTTTTGTTCTTTAACTCCATCTGAAATTCCATTGTGCCATGAAATTATGTTGATTGAGAGTTACTACTTCTTTCGTTCACGATTTTTGGTGTAACTTGTCTTATTCATCCTCCCACTCTTGCCCATCGGGTTTTTTAATGGACGAGGAGAATAGGAACACTGCATACGGCTGGCGGGCATCTCGGCACCAGGTTGCCCACCTTTAATAACCTCTTTCAAGAAATCCAGCGCTAATAGACTTTTCCCAGAGCCAGGAGCATAGAACTCCAAATCCACGCATGTCGCGTCGAGCATCGAACCAAAGTTTACGGGGATATCGGGGGCAGCAGGTTTCCAAATCATGTAAGAAACAGAGGGGGATTCTACGAAGTCCCCCTTCCGTATGCTTTCGATGACGGCTGCCACTGCTTTATAGAATTGATCCAAATGTTGGATCGCATTCTTGACCAATTCTTGGTTTTTGATTCCGGCGTTGAGGGTTTTTAAAAGGTGCCACAGCTCATAACCTTCTTTCAAAAATTCCGCGCCCGGATCAACATATCTAGTTTGAAGCAGAAGTTCGAGACAGCCGAAGGAAATATATTCGCCTCCACGCCTGAGGTCGGAAATGTTCCCAGTAATTTCCGTAGCTAGCGCGCTTAACTTACCCAGGTTTTCCCGCTGGACGTAGTCTGAAACCACCAAATTTTCTTTTTGTAAATATTCGGCAACCGGATTGTCGCTTTTTTGGGGGGCTGCTTCGAACTCTTTGACCAGACGGGCAATACTGGCCTTAAACTCACGAACTTCCGCTGGACGAATCCCATAGGTCAGGAACCAATATCCGCGCAAATCAGACGGGACATATTTCTCGTTTTGAGAAACGATGATTGTCCCTCGCCGCAACGCATGGCGCACCCCGAGTTCATAAAACACATTTGGATTTCGGTCCGTTAGATCTGCCAGGACTATGCGACTGGTCCGGAGTTGATCGACAATGCTTCCCGTGAGGTTGCCAATAGCAGGCTTGGCACGCTCGCAAGCATATCCTAAATCCGAAAACGCAGGGCGAAAAATATCTTCAAATATTTCTGTCCATTGGGCTTGGATACATGAAGGCGTATCCGAAAATGGCATGATCACGAACACGGTTTTCTCCATAACGACCTCTCGGGCACACGAAATCAGACTTTTTACATTCTACGTTTTTAACGAGGGTATGCCCTAGTCCACGTTTGATGTACTGGGATTATTGCAGTTTTCGCGGGGCTCCAACGCGGCAGCAGCGAGGCACGCTGCGGCAATACTCTTCAAAGTCGCTCCGAATTTTTCCCGCAGGCTCGGCTCCTCATAGAAGCGCACAAAGAGATGCAGGCCGAGAGCTAGAGAAACACTCCGATGACGGCCCGGGTCGTGGCGCTTCCGAAGACGGTCCACAGCCCGATCCGCCCGCGCAAGCCTATGTATATCGGGTTGCGAACGTTGCGATAGAAGCCCACGCTCATTAGCCGCTGCGGCAGGGCCACGGGAACGTCGCGTACCGCGCCCGATCCAGCCGACGTCGAGATGCAGCGCAGGGCCACGGAAAATCCCAGCACATAGGGAATGGTCGCCTGCCATCGCCATGGGCGGCGTCCGGCGTGTCGGCGTGGAAGCCGAGAGGTCGCAGCAAAAGCTAGGAAGCGTAAAGCAAAGAAGCATGCGCCGACAATGAGCGAGGCCAGCAACGTTAGCCAGCATTTCAAGAGAGAAGATGCATCTCAGCCATAGCCGCCTGCTCACACGTCAAAGCAAACTTTACCACTGATAAACACTAATGACACTGATGGAAACAAAAGTTTTTGATCAGTGTTATCAGTGTTGATCCGTGGTAAGCCTTTGCCCCTATCGCAACTTCAGAGTCGTAAGCGCGAAGAGCGCAAAGATCAGAGCCAGAATCCAGAACCGGATAATGATCTTGGACTCCGACCATCCCGCCAGCTCAAAGTGGTGGTGCAGCGGCGCCATCTTGAACACGCGCTTCTTGCGCAGCTTGTAGGAAGCCACCTGAATGATGACCGAAAGCGCTTCCAGCACAAAGATCCCGCCAATGAACGGCAGCAGCAGTTCCTGCTTGATGATTACGGCCACAGTGCCGATGGCGCCCCCCAGCGCCAGCGAGCCAACATCGCCCATAAAAATTTCCGCCGGGTGCGCGTTATACCAGAGGAAGCCGATGCTCGAGCCGACCATGGCACCGCAGAAGACCGTTACCTCGGCAACCTGCGGCATCTTCTGCAGCTCAAGGTATTCAGAAAATACGACGTGCCCGCTCAGATATGTAAGGACGGTCAATGCTCCGGCGGCGATTACCGTGCAGCCAATGGCCAGCCCGTCGAGCCCGTCAGTGAGATTCACGGCATTGCTGGCTCCCACCAGCACCAGCATCACAAAAAACACAAACGGAATAAACGCCAGCCACCACATGTGTGGATAATGGCGGAAGGTCTCAATCACCAGATCGGGACGGAACTGCTTGAAAAACGGCACCATCAGGTGCGTGGAATACTGCCGTGTGGCGGTCAAAGTGACCAGCGCAACCCCTACGAATCCTGCGGCCAGAAACTGCAGCACCAGTTTAGTCCTGCCGGTCAGGCCCAGGTTGCGCTTGCGCACCACCTTTATATAGTCATCGGCAAAGCCAATGGCCCCAAACGCGATGGTGGAAAAGATGGCCAACCATATATATGTGTTGGAAAGGTCAGCCCAAAGCAGCGTCGGGACAATGATGGCGATCGTGATCAGCACTCCGCCCATGGTCGGAGTGCCGGCTTTTTTCTGGTGCCCCTTGGGGCCTTCTTCACGGATGTACTGGCCAATCTGGAAATCGCGCAGCTGCTTGATGATGGCCGGGCCAATAATCATGCCCATAAAGAGCGCCGTGAGGCTGGCAAACGCCGTCCGGAACGTGACGTAACGAAAAATACGGAAAGGAGGAAAGTGCGCGAATAGCCGTTGATAAAGAAGCCAGTAAAGCAATAGTCCTCCGGAAACAGTATCCAGTTTACAGGGAGCAGCGCGACGATATCTCCAACTTACAATAATCAGCGTTGGCCGCTGGGCTGTGGAAAAAACTATTTCGCTGGAACCTTATCCTGCAACCCCTCCAGCGCGCGTTCCAGCTTTACCCCGCGTGATGCTTTCAGCAGCACCGCATCTCCAGGACGAAGATTGCGCGCCAGCCACTCTCCCGCCTGCTCCGGTGTTTCCACAAACTGGGCTTGCGTGCCGGAACCACAAGCAGCTTCCGCCACGGCGCGGGCCATTCCACGAACGCCAATCACCATGTCAATTTTCTTTTCTGCCGCGTGCTTGCCGCATTCGCGATGCAGCGCTTCAGCCGTTGGGCCAAGCTCTAGCATCTCGCCGACTACCAGAATCCTGCGCTCGGCTTTCATGCTGGCCAGGGTGTCAATCATCGCTTCCAACGCGCGCGGATTGGAGTTGTAGCAATCATTAATAATGGTGGCGCCGTTCAGGTGCAGCACCTGGCCGCGCTTGTCAGGCGGAGCGATGCTGGAAAGCGCCGCTGCCGCCTGCGATGGCGATATCCCGCGATCCATGGCGGCCGCGGCTGCCCCCAGCGCGTTATAAATGTTGTGTTCGCCTACGAGCGGAAACGTTACCGGCTCGCCCACGCTGTCCACGACCAGCTCAAACGTCGAGCCTTCCGCGCCGTTGAGTTTGACCTTCTGCGCGCTCACGTCCGCTGAGCGCTTGATGCCAAACGTGACGACTTTGCCTTTGAAATCGCGGCCAAACTGGCAGACGTAATCATCGTCGGCGTTTAGCACGGCCACGCCGCCGGAAGGCAGCGTCTCAATAATCTCGTATTTCGCGCGGGCAATCTCCGCGAGCGATGCAAAAAACTCCAAATGCACCGGCGCAACCGTGGTAACTACGGCCAGATCATGATGGGCCAGCGCTCCCAGCGCACGAATTTCACCGGCATGGTTCATGCCCATCTCGACGACGCCCAAGTCGTGTTCGGCTTCCAGCTTCAGCAACTGCAATGGCAGACCGATATGGTTATTCAGGTTGCCGGAACTCTTCATCACGCGGAAGCGCGTAGCCAGGATGTGCGCCAGAATTTCTTTGGTTGTGGTCTTCCCCGCCGATCCCGTCACTGCCAGCAGCGGCTTGCCCCAAAGACGGCGCGCGGCGGCGCCCAACAGTTGCAGCGCTTTCAGCGAGTCTTCTACTTGCAACAGCCGCAGCGGATCGCCCTCAACCTTCTTCCCTGCTTCAACAATCGCGCCCACAGCGCCTTTTTCCAGCGCGGTTTGCACGTAGTTATGTCCGTCAAAGCGCTCGCCCGCGATCGCAATGAACAGGTCGCCCGGATTGAGCGTGCGCGAATCAATGGAATACCCCATGGCGACTGCTTCCTGATCGCATTCGCCCTTGGATCCCACAAACTCAGCGATTCGCCACAACGGCAACTTCATTTCTCTCCTCCACCTGCGTAGCTGATCTGTTGTAACGCTTCCCGCGCGACCTGCACATCATCAAAAGGGAATGTACCTTCGCGCGTGACTTGAGTTTTCTCATGCCCCTTGCCGGCAATCAACACCACGTCGCCCGGCTTGGCTTCAACCAGCGCCAGGCGGATGGCTTTTTTGCGGTCCGGCTCCACTTCATGCCGTGTGCCGGTCTGGAGAAGGCCGGGCAGCGCATCGCCAATAATCTGCAGCGGATCTTCAGTGCGCGGATTGTCAGAGGTCAGGACGACGAAATCGCTTCCCTTCCCGGCGGCCTCCCCCATGAGCGGGCGCTTGGTCCGATCACGATCACCGCCACAGCCAAAAACAGTAATCACCCGGCCCAGCCCTGATCCCCGACGGGCAAAGTCGCGGGCAATCGCCGTGAGGTTGCGCAGCGCATCGTCGGTATGGGCATAGTCCACCACCACAGTGAAAGGCTGGCCGCAATCCACTTTCTCAAACCGTCCTGGCACCTGCTTGAATTGCGCAATAGCTTCAGCAATCTGCTGGAGCGAGCAGCCACAAGCAAACGTGGCAGCCGCTGCCGCCAGGATGTTGTAAATGTTAATGCCGCCGATCAGCGCCGTCTTAATAGTTACGCCGCCGGAAGGCGTGATGAGCTCAAACTTCGTGCCGTCCTGCTGCAAATCGATGTTGGTTGCCTTGAAATCGCCATTCTGGATTCCATAGAGAATCACCTGCTGGCTTAAAGTTTTGCGGCTTTGACCCAGGCTCTGACCGTATTCGTCGTCGGCGTTGATCACTGATGCCCGAGGCGGCCACGTTCCGCAACCCAAAAACAGAATGCTTTTGGCCTCAAAGTAGCTGTCCATGCTCTTGTGGTAATCCAGATGGTCGCGTGTGAGGTTGGTGAACACCGCCACTTCATACGGAACACCCCATACACGCTCCTGCGCCAGCGCATGCGACGAAACTTCCATCACCGCGTGAGTCGCACCTGCGGCCAGCGCTTCAGCAAAGACCTGGTTCAGCTCCAGCGCTTCCGGCGTGGTGTGCGGCGAAGGCAGAACCCGGTATGGAAGGTCGGCGCCTGCCTTGGCTGGCACGTGATATTCAATTGTTCCAATCAGCGCCGACGGACGCGCGCAATGTCTGAGGATCGACTCGCACAGAAAACTTGTTGTGGTCTTGCCGTTGGTGCCGGTAATGCCAATGACCTTGAGCTTCTCCGCCGGATGACCGTAAAAGTTAGCGCTCATGTGGGAGAGCGCGCGGCGTCCGTTGGGAATCACTGCCCATGGAACCTGCTGGCGTGGCTGTTCCGACTTTGAGTCTGTCACGACCGCCACCGCGCCGTTCGTCAAGGCGCTATCAATGTGGCGATTGCCGTCACTGCTCTCGCCGCGCATGGCGACGAAGACAAATCCCGGTTTCACACGCCGGGAGTTGTAGTCCAGACCTGAAATTTCCGGATCGCCACCGCTGTGCGAGACGCCCAGCCCCCACAACAGTTGAGAGAAGTTCATTGAGCTAGATTATAAGCATTTTTTCCCGAAGTCCCGAGCGCAGTGAGGGATCACTTTGGCCACAAGAATCTGTCGTAATCAGCCACTTTGTTCTTTCAGAACGCCAAGGGATTCCTTACCGGTAGGGCCCCCGCTTCGCTCGGATGTAAGAAGTTGTCCGTGCTAAAGGTTTGAACGGAGAAACTACGATTACACTCGGTTGGTGAACTCTACCAGCGCGCCCAGCTTGGCGCGGGCAGCTCCGGTATCGATTGATTGGACAGCCATCGGCATGGCATCGGCCAGTGAGTCAGCGCGGCCGGCGGCGACCAGCGCAGCGGCGGCATTCATCAGCACGATATCGCGACGCGGAGATTTTTCTCCCTCAAGCAGTTTCCAAATGATGTCGGCATTGGTCTTGAGATCGCCGCCCAGAATTGCGCTCATGGGCGCGCGCTCCAGTCCAAATTGTTCCGGCGTGACTTCATAAACGCGCACCCATTCGCCACGCACTTCGCCGATCTTCGTCGGGCCGCTGATGGAAATTTCATCCAGCCCATCCGCGCCGTGCACGACAAGGGCGCGCCGCAGTCCCAACAGCTTAAGCGCCTGCGCCAGCTTTTCCACCAGATCAACGGAATACACTCCAACGACCTGCGCCGATGCGCGCGCCGGGTTGGTGAGCGGTCCGAGAAGATTGAAGACCGACCGCAGAGGCCGCAGTTCTTTGCGCGCCGGCTGAACGTGCTTGGTGGCCGCATGCATGGCCGGGGCAAACATAAAAGCGATGCCGATTTCGCGAAGGCAATCGGCAATGCGCGGCGGCGGAATAGTGATGTTCACGCCCAGGGCTTCCATCACGTCAGCCGATCCGCATCTGGAGGTGATACCGCGATTGCCGTGCTTAGCGACGCGAACGCCAGCTCCAGCGATCGTAAGCGCCGTGGCGGTGGAAATGTTGAATGTGTCGCTGGCATCGCCGCCGGTACCGCACGTATCGACCAGAGCTTCACGCTCTGTGCCGCTGACGTCGAGCGCGGTGCCATCGGCGTTAGATAGAGGTTGCGCAGCGGCGCGGATGGCTTCAGCAAAGCCGACGATCTCTTCCACCGTCTCACCCTTCATGTGCAGCGCCACCAGCAGCGCGGCCACCTGCGCGTCTGTGGCCTTGCCGGCCAGCAGCTCGCCCATCACGGCGCGGGACTCTTCCCGGCTGAGGGAGGTGCGGTGGTTCGCGATTTTGCAGAGCGCGTCGATGATCATGGGATTAGGTTGAATATTAGCAGGTTGGGTGGGGAATTAAGGAATGGAAATGTCGTTCGAAAGAGAGCAATTATGTTTTCGTTCGCTTGGTTGGAAATGCTAGTGTCCCCAAGTTTAGAAATTTCGCGGGAAAACTGTTGCTAAGCTTTTGAGTCCATGCCTACAATTGAGTTCATCTATTCTCGGATGGGGACAGGATGCTGTGAAGGAAGAAAGTTGATGGGTCTCTTCGAAACACCATTTCGGGATATATCTTCGATTCGAGAAGATGAACCCGCATGGTTAAGCGATCTCAGACAAGGCGAGGAAAGCTCGTGGGCGACTTTGAGGAATTTGGGGGCACAGAAACGCCATCACCTTTCTGCACGTGCCACGTATGTATTGAGTGATGTACTGAAGTGGCTGGCCGACCTCCCGGACAACTCAATTCACGCAGTAGTTACCGACCCGCCATATGGAATTGTCGAATATGACGACAAAAACCATAGCAAGCTGCGAAAGGGTCGGGGCGGAGTGTGGCGAATACCACCGAGTTTCGACGGCGCTAAACGCCGTCCTGTGCCCAGATTCACTGTGTTATCTAAAGAAGAGATTATCAACTTGCATGGTTTCTTTAGCTCAGTAGCTTATGGGCTCTTAAAGGCGCTAGTTCCAGGGGGGCATGTTTTCGTCGCATCGAACCCTTTGGTTTCGACAATGACATTTCACGCTTTCATTGAATCAGGGTTTGAGAAAAGGGGCGAGGTGATTCGCCTGGTGCAGACTTTACGAGGAGGAGACCGCCCTAAAAACGCTGAAGGAGAATTTCCCCACCTTAGCGTAATGCCACGATCATGCTGGGAACCTTGGGGCGTTTTCAGGAAACCTTTTGAATGTACAGTCGCAGAGAATCTCCGTATGTGGGGCACCGGCGCTTTACGGCGGATTTCAGACGTCGAACCATTCAAAGATGTAATCCAATGTTCGCCTACGCGATCACCGGAAAAAGACATCGCGCCTCATCCTTCACTGAAGCCGCAACGATTTATGCGGAAACTGGTGCGAGCGGCCCTCCCACTAGGAATTGGAATCATCTTCGACCCATTCGCTGGTTCCGGAGCAACCTTGGCTGCGGCGGAGGCCATTGGATCCCGAGCCATTGGCACCGACTCAGATGAGGAGTATTTTGCGATGGCCAAACAAGCTTTCCGATCCCTATCTGTCATGCCCGTTGAAAAGGGCTGAGACATTATGCCGATCGTTCGCAACGAGCCTGATGTCAGGAAATTCAATCAGAATGCAACGCTCCCTTTCGAACTCCGCCTTAAAGATTTCGAATTGGCACTGCAGGACGTTTACGACTTTTTTTATGATGTAAATGTTTTGTTGTCGAGCAAGGGCTTGCAACGCCTCGATGATATGCTGCGACCAGCGATTATGTCCGGCTTGCTTTCCGACATGATAAGTGCGAGTCTAGCTAGGCACTCCAGAACATTAGTGCAAAACCAACATTTCAACGGCCATCCAGATTTATTGGTGCAGGGCCGATACCCTAATGACGGCGTAAGGGCAGGCTCTGACGGAGTTGAAATAAAGACCACGCGCAAGTCTGGAGGCGCTGTCGATACACATGGCGCTCGGAACCAGTGGATGTGCGTCTTCGTGTACCGCATCGATAAGAGCACGGAGCCAGCTGTGGATCGTGCCCCCATGACCTTTACTGAAGTGTATCTGGGCCAAGTTACAGAACATGATTTTCGCAGAAACGCACGAGGCCCCTTAGGTACGAGAACAGCGACCCTGGATCGGCAAGGGATTTTGAAACTCAGGAAGAACTGGATATACCAGCTAGAACCTAAAGCTCAATCTGATATTTGACCCACCAATTTCTCGTGGACATTCTTCGCTCGCCCCTGCGAGGATGACACATGCAAACATCTACGTGAAACATCCGAATCCCCTAAACTTGCTCCGGGTGCAATTGTCCGCTTGACTAACTGGAGTTGCGAATCTTATTCAGGAACTTGGTCTGTAACACAGAACGCCAGCGAACGAGGCTCCCTCACCTGCCTCAATCTGTATCGAAGCCTAGATCGGGTTCCTGTGTCGGTCTTGGAATGACCCTTGATCATGAAAAATGTTCTGAAAGGCCGAGAAAATTGGCTTCGCGAGTTTGCGGAACTCCTCACCACTCTTATAGAATCACAGGTTCCCTTCAGCGCACTGACGTCTGCTGTATGAACGCTCCAGTTAAATTGAACACCAAATAGAACGCCAACAGAACCCCAGACATGAAAATTCACGAGTACCAGGCGAAGACAATCCTTGCGAAGTATGGCGTGGCCGTGCCTCGCGGCGAGATGGCCCTGACCCGCGCCGAGGCGGAAAAGGCCGCGCACCGGCTGTTTGAAGAAGGTGCAAAAGGCGTGGTGGTGAAAGCCCAGATCCATGCCGGAGGCCGCGGCAAAGGCGGCGGCGTGAAGGTGGCCAAGAACCTGGAAGAAGCCAAGCAATGGGCGGACAAGATCCTGGGCATGCGCCTGGTGACGCACCAGACTGGCCCGGAAGGCAAGATTGTGCAGCGGCTGCTGATTGAAGAAACGCTGCCGATTGACCGCGAACTGTATCTCGGGATCGTGGTTGATCGCGCGACGGCGAGGCCGGTGTTTATGGCGTCGGCCGCGGGCGGCATGGAGATTGAAGAGGTCGCGGCGAAAGATCCCAAGGCGATCATCAAAGAAGCGATTGATCCCACGATCGGCTTTCAGGCATTTCACGCGCGCAAGCTGGCCTTTGGCCTGGGGCTAAAAGGCACGCAGGTCAATGAAGCGGTAAAGCTGATGACCGGCCTATATCGCGCGTTTGTGGATACGGACGCTTCACTGTGCGAGATCAATCCTTTTATTACGACGACAGACGGGCGCGTGTTTGCGCTGGACGCCAAGTTTGGCTTTGACGACAATGCACTCTTCCGCCATAAAGACCTGAAAGAGTTGCGCGACATCAGCGAGGAAGATCCGCTGGAAGTGGAAGCTTCAAAATACAACCTGAATTACATCAAGCTGGACGGCAACATTGCGTGCCTGGTCAACGGCGCGGGGCTGGCCATGGCGACGATGGACATCATCAAGTATGCGGGCGGGGCGCCGGCAAACTTTCTGGACGTGGGTGGCGGCGCCAACGCAGAGCAGATTGGCCACGCGTTTGAAATCCTGCTGAGCGACAAGAATGTGAAGGCCATCCTGATCAATATTTTTGGCGGCATACTGCGTGTGGATACGCTGGCTGATGGCGTTGTGCAGGCCGCAAAAGCGACGAACCTGAAGCTGCCGCTGGTGCTTCGGCTGGAAGGCACAAACGTGGAGCAGGGCCGCGAGATTCTGAAAAAGTCCGGGCTGAATTTCCAGGTGGCGGAGACGATGAAAGACGCAGCGGAAAAAGTTGTGGCTGCCGCGGGAGGCCGGTAATGGCGATTCTTGTCGATAAATCCACGCGGCTGATGATCCAGGGAATTACCGGACGTGAAGGCACGTTCCACGCCAAGACCTGCGCTGCTTATGGCACCAACATTGTTGGCGGAGTTACGCCGGGCAAGGGCGGCACCACGCATGAAGGCTGGCCTATCTTTAATACAGTGGCGGAAGCCAAAGAAAAGACCGGCGCTAATGCAACGATTATTTTTGTTCCGCCGCAGTTTGCCGCCGACGCTTTGCTGGAAGCGATTGACGCTGAAGTCCCATTAATTATTTCTATCACGGAAGGAATTCCGGTTCTGGACATGGTCCGCGCTTATGAGTTTCTGAAAATCAAAGGCAAGTCGCGGCTGATTGGGCCAAACTGTCCCGGCATCATTTCTCCCGGTAAGGCCAAAGTCGGCATTATGCCCGGACACATCCATAAAGAAGGAAACGTGGGAATCGTTTCGCGCTCCGGCACGCTGACATACGAAGCCGTTTTTCAGCTTACGCAACGCAGCATTGGCCAATCGACGGCGATCGGCATTGGCGGCGATCCCATCATCGGCACAAATTTTGTGGACGCGCTCAAGCTGTTCAACGAAGACCCGGAAACGCACGCCATCATCATGATCGGAGAAATTGGCGGCAACGCGGAAGAAACCGCTGCTGCCTACGTGAAACAACATGTAAAGAAGCCGGTGGTCTCGTTTATCGCCGGTCAGACAGCGCCTCCGGGACGCCGCATGGGTCACGCGGGCGCAATCATTTCCGGCGGACAAGGCACCGCGGCAGACAAGATCAAGGCGCTGGAAGCGGCGGGGATTGCCGTGGCCAAGTCTCCGGCCATGATGGCGCAGACGCTGCTCGACCGGATCGGCACCGCAAAAGTTTAGGGATTCACCGCAAAGAGCGCGAAGGTCGCAAAGGAAAAGATCAGCAATTCATTTTGACAGGAGCACAAGACCAGGAATGCATACATTGCAGCGCACATTTTCCATCGTAAAACCCGACGCCGTAGCCAAAGGCGCCACGGGTGACATTATCCATATGCTTCAGGAAAAAGGTTTCCGAATCATTGGCATGCGGATGTTGGAAATCAACAAACAACAAGCAGAGGGGTTTTACGCAGTGCACGCCAGCCGTCCATTTTTTGATTCCTTGACCACGTTCATGTCCAGCGGGCCGATTGTTGTGCTGGCACTGGAAAAAGATAATGCCATCGCCGACCTGCGCAAGCTGATGGGAGCCACCAATCCCGCGAACGCCGAAGAAGGCACGATCCGTAAGAAGTGGGCATCAAGCATTGAGCATAACGCTATCCACGGCTCCGATGCCGACGACACTGCACGTTTCGAGCTCAGCTACTTCTTTGCCGGATACGAATTGAACCGCTAGCATCCAGGGACCATCAAAGGTGGCAATGGATTTTTATTGCCACCTAAGCTTTTGGCCTGAAGTATTGTTTGGCTGGCCGCATTCTTCTAGTTTAGTATGGCTTCAGCTATAGATTTAGTACACCGCACTTAAGTAATGGATAATTCCACAGCCTGATTCCATCCATCTACTACCATAACGATCTTCATTTAAAGTACAATCAGCTCCGCTCTATCCACTAATCCATTCAATACTGTCTGCTTTCGGTATAGAAAAGAGTATATTCATGCCATTCTCTGGCTGCAACCTACCTTTGTCACTTCCATCCCTCACTATTGCCACTTCTAAGAAGTTGAGAGGTTCCAGCCTTGCCGCAGGAATCTTGTTGTTTTTGTTGATGGGGCAGTCCGGGCGTATGCAGGCCCAGGCGGTAGCGGGAGCGGCAGCACCGACCAGCGGGCAAATCATCGTTAAAATCAAACCTTCGCTGGCTTCAGAGGCAGAGAGGCAGCTCTCAAATGTGGCGGCAGGCCAGCCAATGAAAATTCGCGCCGGCCAAGGTGCAACGCCGCGAATCATCAGCTTCCTGGGGCGATATGGCGCTCGGCAGCTCACGCCTCTTTACCCGCAGATGATTCGGGCAAAAAAGCAGCATGGATGGTCGGATGCGCAACTGGCAGAGAATATCCGGCAGCATTTCGCGGCTCGTGCCCGCCGGGTAGCGCACGCTAAGGCCCTGCCTGAGGTTTCGCGCACATATCTCCTTGATTTGGGCAGCTTGACTCCGCAACAGAAGGCGCGCACGCTGGAGCGGTTAAAGGCAGACCCAGATGTTGAGTTCGCCGAACCAACCCACACCTTTTCTACCAACCAGCTACCTAACGATCCATTCCTTGCGACTAGCGGCACCTGGGGACAACCTTATCAGGACCTATGGGGTCTGTTTGCCATTAACGCTCCTGCGGCATGGGACACGACACAAGGTGACGGCACAGTGGTCGCCGTGGTTGATACCGGTGTGGATTATAACCATCCTGATATTGCGGCCAATATATGGACAAACATCAATGAAGTGGATGGAAATTTCATTGATGACGATGGCAATGGCTTTGTGGACGATGTCCGCGGCTGGAATTTCATTTTTAACAACAATGACCCCAGTGACCGCAATGGCCACGGGACACACGTCGCTGGAACCATTGCTGCGCTTGGCAATAACAGCATTGGTGTGATTGGCGTCGCATGGCATTCGAAAATCATGCCGCTGAAAGCGCTGGACGACAACGGCTTTGGCTTCGACTTTACTCTGGCTCCGGCCATCATCTATGCCGCCAGCAATGGCGCGGACGTGATCAATGCGTCGTGGGGAACAGACAGCAGTTCACAGTCCATTGAAGAAGCAATCCAGTTTGCTACCGGACTTGGCACGGTTTTTGTGGCCGCGGCAGGAAATTCGGGCCAGGATGCAACGAATTTCTTCCCGGCAAATTCGCCTGAAGCCATCACTGTGGCTTCTCATGATCCTTTTGGAAATTTCAGCTTCTTTTCAAACTTTGGTCCCAGGATTGACGTGACAGCTCCCGGTGAGGACATCCTTTCCCTGCAAGCGGCTGGGACGTTCCAGGGCCAGCCTGTAATCGATGGATATACCCGGATGACAGGCACCAGCATGGCTGCGCCCCATGTTTCAGGCACTGTTGCGCTTATTTTGTCTGGAAATCCAACCTATACCACCGATCTGGTTCGGCAAATCCTTCATATCTCCGATACCACCGTTCCTTTCGATTCCAGATTTGGCGCTGGTAAGCTCAACGCGGCAGCGGCCCTCACCATTGTTAATCCCCTGGAGCCCAAGATTACAGGGATACAATTCGGTGCCACACCGATTGATCCAATTACGATTCTAGGCTCGGCACAAGGAACAGGTTTCGCCAGCTACTTGCTGGAGTATGGGGCCGGGACACAGCCATTTTTCTTTACGCCGTTCTTTAGCAGCACCACGCCTACTTCCGGAGTGCTTGGCCAGTTGGATCCCAGCAACTTGTCCCAGGGCACGTATACCATCCGCCTTACCGCGTTCAATACCAATGGACTCGCCTTTGTAGATAGCACGCAATTCACTTTGACTTTCGTGCAGATAACCAGCCCCCCGGCAATAGCGTCAACATATAAACCAGGCTTTTTGCTTCCGATCATTGGAACGGCGGCGGTGCCGAACTTCCAGAGTTTTACGGTGCAGTGGGCAGGCCCGGATGGCGTGTGGCAAACCAGCGGCATCACTCTCGTCGGCGATGGTTTTTTGCCTTTAGCCAACACACAACTTGCAACATGGGATACCTCTGCAATCACGCAGGCGGGATTCTATTCAATTCTGCTTACCGTGAATGGGAATCAATTCGGGCAAGCCTTTACGCGAATCTACCTTGAGCCAGATCTACTCTCGTTTGCCTGGCCTGTATTCCTTGATACCACGCCATGTCTTGAATGCCCCGTGGTGCCCGCGCTCAATCCTGACGGAAGCTATCGCCTGGTAACGGAGAACCCTGCCCAGAGCGCAGCGCCCGGAGCATCATGGATCATAAATCCTGATGGTTCCTCGCAAAAAGCTGTTCTCAACCAGTTTGGCGGCGATCACCAGCCATCCGCTGGAAACCTTGATGGTTTGCCCGGGGATGAGGCAGTCATGGCGGATTTCAATGTCATCGACGTGTTTCATCCGGATAACACGTTCGATGTATTCGCACCTGGTCTCAACGTTTTCCTTTCAAACTTTCCTATCGTGCTCGAAGATTTAAATAATGACTTTCAACTGGAAAGCATAACCGTGGGCGGGGATTTTAGCCCCAGCAACCGTTTTGCCTACGTTTTTGCCTGGAAACCAGACGGACAACAGGCTAGCGGCTTTCCTATTCAGGTACAGGACAACAATTTCATGTCCGGTACATTCAACCTAACAAGGGTAATCGCCGGAGATTTTGATGGCGATGGGCTCAAAGACATCCTGGTGCTAGATGGGCTCACTACAACAACCTATGCCTTGCGCCTTTTCAATCATGACGGCACGGCAAAGCCGTTCAATGCGCCAATACTCACAGGCGTTCCAGCAGGAATGGCTGCCGCTGATCTCGACCATAACGGTAAGCTTGAGACGATTCTTGTCAACCACAGCGATTCGCTTGGAACCCAGGCAGCGATTCACGTTTTCCAGCCCGATGGTTCAGAACGGCCCGGCTGGCCGGTGGACATTTCAGCATCGAACAGCAGTTTTTACAGCTACCCTGGTGTCGCCGTCGGCGACCTGAGGCGCGATGGGCACGAAGAGATAGTGGTCTCCAACGGGTCCGGACTTTATATCTTCAATCCCGACGGCACCCTTTTCTCCAGCGCCTGGCCGCTCCCAATGGCGAACAGCCTCACCTACCTGCGGCCATTGATCGCTGATATCGATGGTGACGGTTTGCCGGAAATTGTAGTTCCATTGAACGATTTCAATTCTGGCGGCCTTCAATTGCGCGCTTTTCATATTGATGGTAGCGTCCTGAAAACCTGGGCGCTCACCGGGGTGAACAATTTTGAGCCGAATTTCGACGCAGCAGCCACCATTGGTGATTTCAACCAAGATGGCGCAACCGACATCGCAGTGGCTTACGGCCTTTCCGCGCCAACTGTCTTCCCGGGAGCTGTGACAATGCTGCAGACTCCCGCTCCTTTTGTCGCTGCTAACAATGATTGGCCCATGGTCCTGCAGAATCCACGAAACAATCCTGTGCTGCTGCGCACTTCAGCCAGCAGCCTGGCCGTTACGTTAAGCACCGGTTCCAATCCCTCAACCTTGGGCGATAACCTGGTATTTAACGCCACGCTGACGCCGACGACCGGGAATGGCTCTATCCAGTTCCTTGATGGCGGCGCGACAATTTCAGGAAGCATTCCCCTAAGCAACGGCACCGCTTCATTCAGCATTGCTGATCTGGGTCTGGGAACGCATTCCATTACCGCTCGTTACACGGGCGACAACAAACTGAACTCTTCTGTAAGTCCTGCGCTGACGCAAACTGTCAACAGACCCAACACCAGCGTCAGCGTTGCTTTGACCACGGGCGCAAATCCATCTCTGGTCGGCGATGCCCTAACTTTTACCGCGAATGTTACGCCGACTTCGGCTACCGGCACCGTGGTCTTCTTTGACGGAAACAATGCCATCTCCGGCGACGTGACTCTGGTTGGCGGAACTGCCAGCATCACTACGTCGCAATTGTCTTTCGGAATACACTCCATCACCGCACAATACAGCGGCGATGCGAGCTTCAACGGCTCAACATCCGCCGCGTTCTCGCAGACCGTAAACAACCCGAAAGCGAACTCTGTTACCTTGCTGAGTTTGAGCGCCGGGACCAATCCATCGGTCTTTGGCAACTCACTCACGTTCGCCGCCAATGTAACTCCGGTTTCGGCCACGGGAACGGTTGTGTTCTTTGATGGCTCCACACCGATCTCCGGCAACCTGACTCTCACTGGCGGAACGGTATCGCTTACCATTCCTGCTCTGGGCGCTGGGACTCACTCCATCACAGCCCAATACAGTGGCGATGCCGCCGTCAATCCATCCACCTCTGCTGCCTGGATCCAAACGGTGAGCAAAGCCAATACCGCAATTACGCTCGTTCAGGCTGAAGATATTGATGGCCTCAAACTCGGAGCCCCAGGCACGTTCATGGCGACTGTGACTCCAGCGACTGCGACCGGATCAGTAGTGTTCTTTGATGGAACCACACCGATCTCCGGCGCAATTCCGTTGAATAACGGCACTGCCACTTTCACCACATCTACTCTGGCAACAGGAACACACATGATCAGCGCGCAATATACCGGAGATGCAAACTTCAATGGAGCTCTTTCCAACAGCATAAAAGTGAAGGTGAAATAACCGAGCATCACCAATCATTCTCTCTGTAAGGGGCCAGCTCCGGCCCCTTACTTTTTTGCATTTATAATTGCCGCCGGATTGTTGCAAAGGAGCCACGCCATGCCATTGATACAAGTCACCATGTTGAAGGGTCGCACTATCGAACAGAAGCGCAAGATTGCAGCTCGCATCACCGATGCCATGGTGGAAGACGCCAAAGCCGCGAAAGAAGCAGTGGTCGTCACATTTATTGAGATCACTCGCGAGGACTACGCAAGCGCAGGCGTCTTGCTGGCAGACAAAAAGTAGTCGGGCTTTGTTTACAACGTGCGCTTGCTAATTTCCGGATGCCGTAGCGCTTTACTGCTTCAACCGACCAAGCACAATCTGCGCCAGCTCTTGAAGTTGCTGGCGCGCGCCTGCGCTGCGGGGAATCATAATGTCAAAAACCGCTTTGCCTCGGCGCACCACAATCACCGCCGACGCGGGCTGGTCCGGCAGCGCCATACTGAGCTGCGCATTGTCCGCACCGGGCACTCTCAGGTGTTCATATTTGGCGCCGCCCTCGCCCAGCACGGTCTTTTCTGTGCCGCTTATTTCCTGCGGTGTTTTCCCGGCAAGAAAAAAGATGTCAAACTCCACCTTACCGGCCTTGCTCTGGTAAACGCAGTATGCGCCATCATTGCCGTCAAGGTTCGCCTGGCTTAGCGACTGCACCGGCACTCCGGCTTTGGTAAAGTCCGCGGGCGTCAGCGCGGAGCACATGGCCTTGCCCGAGGACGGCACAACGCTGTGCGCGCCAGCCTGCGCTGCTGCGGAACCTGCGGCCAGCGCCAGTGCACATCCGGCAAAAATCGTACAGATGCAATGCTTCATGGAAATTGTCTCCGTCCTTTTTTGGGCTGCGATCACCAGCATAGCAGCTCTCTCCGGACATCCTGCGGCTTGCGTTCTGCATTCCTATCGGCGTGGCCACAGAAACCATCAGTCGCTCCATCATCGTAAGTGACGTCCCTGCGCGGCTCGACCGTCTGCCCTGGAGCCGCTGGCACTGGCTCGTCGTCATCGCGCTGGGCATCACCTGGGTGCTCGACGGACTTGAAGTCACGCTCGCCGGCGCTGTTGGCGCTGTACTCAAGCGCCAGGATACGCTCGCACTTTCTGACGCGCAGATCGGAGCCAGCGCAACTTTTTATCTCATCGGCGCAGTCACTGGCGCGCTTTTTTTCGGCTACCTCACAGACCGTCTGGGCCGCAAGCGCCTTTTTACCATCACTCTGCTGCTCTATCTCAGCGCCACTGCGCTCACGGCTTTCTCCTGGAACTTCGCTTCTTACGCGTTGTTTCGTGCGCTTACCGGCGCGGGCATTGGCGGTGAATATTCCGCCATCAACTCCGCTATCGACGAACTGATCCCCGCGCGCGTCCGCGGCCGCGTTGATCTCATCATCAACGCCAGCTTCTGGATCGGCGCTGCCATCGGCTCGGCTGCCGTCATCGCGCTGCTTGATACCGGCATCGTTCCCATCAGCCTTGGCTGGCGGATGGCGTTCGCCATCGGCGCGGTGCTGGGGCTGATCGTAATTTTTCTGCGCCACGCCATTCCTGAAAGCCCGCGCTGGCTCATGACGCATGGCCGGGAACCTGAAGCCGAACAGATCATGACCGATATCGAGCGCCGCATCTCGCATCATCCTGAACTGCTGCCTCCGCTCGCGCCCGATGCACGCATCCACATCCGTCCGCGCAGCCATACTCCATTTCGTGAAATCTGGCGCGCCATTGCCGTGCAGCATCCTTCTCGGTCATGGCTTGCCATGGCACTTATGACCTCGCAGGCTTTTTTCTATAACGCCATCTTCTTTACTTACTCGCTGGTGCTGGTCACGTTTTACGGGCTGCCTGCGCAAAAAGTTGGGCTCTATCTTTTCCCTTTCGCGCTGGGAAACTTCATCGGTCCACTCGTGCTCGGCCGCCTGTTTGATACCGTTGGCCGCCGACAGATGATCACCATCACCTACGCGCTCTCCGGCGTCCTGCTCGCTCTCAGCGGATGGGCCTTTCAGCACGGCCTGCTCACCGCACAAACCCAGGCGCTCTGCTGGACCATCATTTTCTTCGTCGCGTCGGCAGCCGCCAGCTCCGCATACCTCACTGTGAGCGAAATCTTTCCGCTTGAGATCCGAGGCCTTGCCATCGCCGTCTTCTATGCTGCCGGAACGCTCGCCGGCGGTGTCGCTGCGCCTTTCATCTTCGGCTTGCTCATCCAGACCGGCTCGCGCACCGCGCTCTTCCGCGGATACCTTGCCGGCGCGATTCTCATGATCGCTGCCGCCGTGGTTGAAGCTTTCATCGGCGTCCGCGCTGAGCAGCGATCGCTGGAGTCGATCAGCACGCCGCTCTCAGCAACTGGCTTGGAAGATCCGCCCGCTCGGGCAGCGTAACGATCTTATCTTCCGATCAGTACCATCCGTGTTTACTCCGTGTCTCGGTGTCTCCGTGGTAGGTTTTGCTCTTCGATCCCGGCGATTCTTTGGCAATTTTGGCACTTCTGGCAATTTCCCAAAATTTACTTTCTAGTTAACACTCTCAGGCTCCCCTACCCCCTCCCCATGTATCCCCGGCCATCCCACTTTGGCGTAGGTTTTGAGGTGCACCCCTGAGGTGAGACAGAAAATTTATCCCACAGATGTGATTGTGAATAGTGAACCCCTGATTTGAGACAGTCAACAGAGTCACAATGCACCCTCGTTGTTCTCCAGCAGGGGGTTGGGGTTCGGGGAA